>JAQICK010000330.1 GCA_027858595.1 Melioribacteraceae bacterium | reverse complement strand
AACAATATGTAGATCTTTTACCAACTAAGGTTTTGAATAACAACATGTCAAAGAACATTGAAAACAAGACTGAGCTTTTTTCTCAGCCTCATTTTCCTTAATTTTGTTTTTTCGTCGTTGAACGAAAAGTTTATTTCCAGTTATCATAAACATTACACATATGATAACCTATTGTTTTTATTCGCTTTACACCCTCATGGGGTCATTTGATACTATTTAATTAAGATGGATTTTATAGTTGCAGAATAATCGCCAGCTTGGATTTTTATTAAATAAACTCCGCTTGATAATTCTGTTCCATCAAATTCTGTTGCAAAAATACCTGGCTGATAAAAATCATTAACAAGTATCTTAACTTTTTCACCCAATAAATTATAGACAGATAAAACAACATGACTTTGGGTTGGAATCTTGAAAGTAATTGTTGTACTTGGATTAAAAGGGTTTGGATAATTTTGTTCTAACTCATATTGAGTAGGAATTTCTGTTTCCAAAGTTTTGATATCAGAAACTAAATCATCTGCGTTTGGAGATCCATTTATACTTCCAGATTTTAACCAATAATAATAGTTTTCTGGATTCTCTGTTGGGTTTGTTTTATTTGGTACTAATGAGAAACCATCACCATCAGCTTCTTCTGGCCACGGAAGTTTATCATTATAAGTAAAATCAAATATAGTGTCATTTGCAGCATTAACAAAAACTATTCTTTCTCCAGCATTATCAAGCTGTCTCTCAAATTCAGCAAATGGAAAAAATCCATATCTATTATTAAATTCAATCGAATTTGATGAAAGAATTATAAACTGACCAGAAGAGATAGAACTTGCTTGTGGAAAAGCATAAGAAATTCCATTTGCAAAATATGATTCAGTCAAATTTAATTCTGTTAATCCAATATTTTTTAATTCAATAAATTCATATTCTTTTCCACTAATAGTATCTTGTCCAACAATTTGGTCCAAAGGGTGATAATGTAATTCAGTCACTTTTAGATTAGATAAATCTTCATTAATTATAAATTTGTTTTCACTCAACGCACTCCATTCATTATTTAATATTGAGCGTGCCTTAATTGTTGTAGTTTCATCTATGTTTATTGGGGAATTATATATTTTTGCATTTGGAGATATAGAGCCTATAAATGAAGAATTTCCAATTGTTAGTTTTGGAAGAATTAAAAAATCAGAGCATTGAATTGATACATTCAAACCATGAATTGCCAAAAGATTTTCACCACTTTTAAGAATATCAAGATATTGTGTTATGTCAAATTTTTGGAAATCGGTTGCATTAAAAAAAATGGGGGATGCAGAATTCCATTCAAGTGAAGTCGGTGCATTAAATTCGACTACTTTTACTCCATTTATGTAGGCAGCAAAACCATCATCTACCATTATATCAAGATGCATAAAGTTTGTTAGTGCAAGCTCATCTTCATTGACTGTGAAAGGAATTCTTATATAGCAAGATGTATTTGGATTAGTCCCACTTTCGTACATATATTGTGTTATATCCAAGGAAATGTTAGGAGTGTAAATTCCTTTATTATCGTATCCTACACCACCATTAGAACCATTGCAAGTCATCCAGTTTGAATCATCAAAAACAAGGTCGCTCTTCCATGTGCTATTTTGTGGAGAGTTTGGGACCAACACTTTTTTGATTGCTGTAACATCAATAACAGTTCTACTAAAATTATTGCTTATATCATCTATGGGCGAATAGGGATCAGACCCATCTATAGTGTAGTATATTTCTCCATTAGGAACGTAAAGTTGAACTGCTGTCCCTTTTTGAATAATTCCAGCTTGAATGTTAAATTGTGGAGATGTAATTGTTGAAAATAAATATTTAGTTTTTAATTGTTCTATAACAGTATTATTTCTTGAAGGCAAAAAACTATTTAGAATAAAATTTACTTCGTTTGTCCAATCTGCTTTTGTACGTGGTGTTATAGTTTTTGAATCTCCCCATCTTGCTGATTCAGCAATTATAGCTGATTCAATTTCATTTTTTCTTTTAAGAATTCTTTCTCTATTTTTATCTAATGTTAAGGCTCCGCTATTATAAAAATGCTTATAAGCACGGTCAGCAAAGCGTAATCTGTAGTTTAGATTTTCTGACAATTTTTGATGAATCCATTGTGGATTGGAATCCTCAAAATTTTCACCGGCTGGGTAAGGACCCGTTCTATCAAGTCCCCAATCATTAAAAAACAGCGTGTGCTCTCCATCATGACGAAAGAATTTAAATCCATCTGGATTTACTCTATTATAAATTGCATAAAAATTATTTGGACTTGAGTTATTTCTGAATCCAGAAATTGGACCATCAAAGTCACCAGCAAAGAAAGTGATAATCATATAATCAATTAAATTATCTACATCTAATAATTTTTCAAATAATGGATTTGGAGATAGATCTGAATTTAGACCTTGAACTTTAAAATATGCTTCGTTATCAGAAAAGCCTTGCTCACCAGCATCCCAAAGGGTTTTCCATTTATCAAGAGTTCCATCAGTAGCTTCAACATGATAGGCATCAAAGTTTTCGCCAACATCAACTTTAATAACATCGTAATCTTCTTCATTACCTCCAAAGTAAGATTCTGCAAACGCTGCTTCAGAGCGTTCTTGAGTTTGATATAATCCCCAATAAGTACCATTTATAAATAGATGATAATATCTGCTACGTGTGTATGGTTGCCCCATATCACGCTGGGTATCGCGCGAAAAAATTTCTCTTAAAAATGTGTTGCTAAAATCGCCGTAATATGACCACGAATAGTTTTGACTTGTTCTTAAATCAATTTTATCAAATTCATCAACACCTTCCTCACCAAAAAGGGGATAATTCAATTTCGATTCTCCATACTCACTTCTGAAAAAAAATCTAAACGCATGTTTGGGATTATCGTAATGTCTGCTCCAACCTCCGCGAATTCTAATTCCACAGTTTATTTGAAATCCTTCAATTCCATCTGGATTTAATAATTCTAACGAAGCGTTTCTTTCCCAACTCTTACCATGATAAAGGGAATTGACATAAATTCCACTATCCGAATTAAAGAGATTTCCTAAATCAGTTACTAATGAAAAAGTTGGAATTGAAAGAAAAGCATCTTGCATTTGTAATGAGTATGCTGGATTATTGTATATATCCGGATCCATTCCATAACTTATTTCATGTGAGCCACCAGGAACTAGCCAACCTTGTCCGGGCAGAATATTATCTCTCGACAAAATATTTATCTTTTCAGGAAATAAATAAGTGTTTGTTTCAATACTGGTTACTAAAGTATCTGAAGCCGTTGCACACGCAGATACTATAAATCCAGGTGCTACATCTCTGCTTGAAGTATTTGTCGGATCTATTGAAATTTGTATTGGAGAGTTGCCAACTACTGCATTACTTGATGTCAAAGGATTTGAACCATCCACTGTATATCTAATTCTTGAAGTTGGTATGTCACAAAATATCTGTAGAGTGAAATTATTATAGTAGAAACCTCTTGTGTGAGAAAATAATAATTCTGCTTTTTCTGATGGGATGCTGTAAACAACATTGCTTAAGAATAATACAACAAGCAAAAATATTCTTGTAATATTTATTTTATTCAATTGATTCATTTTTCCATTATTTCAGTAAAATCATTTTACGCGATTTTACAAAATTACCACTTTGTAATCTGTATATATATAATCCGCTTGGCAAGTTGTTTCCATTAATTTTGATAGAATAAATTCCAGTTTTTTGGAAACTATTAACAAGTGTAAATATTTCCTGTCCCAGCATATTGAAAACTTTAAGTTCAACATTTCCCTCAATGGGGATAGAATAGCTAATTGAAGTTGTTGGATTAAAGGGATTTGGATAATTTTGCAATAAAATATAATCTTTTGGTAGAAAATTTTTCTCGTCTTGAACAGAAGAATACACACTATTTAGTTCCCCAGGAGTTCCGTATCCCTCAGAAGCATTCCAGTAATAATATTTGGAATTGTCAACATTCGGATTTCTTAGTTCAAGTGTTGGTCCGCCACCATCTGTTATAGTAGGCCAAGGCTCTTTGTCTTCATAAGTGAGTGAATCAACAAGGTATCCAGCACTATTGTATAATCTGACTAATTCACCACCGCCACTTAAGCCAAATCCAAAATTGCCATAAAAATTTGTAACGTTTGGGAATATTAATTTGAATAGAACTGTATCGCGACAAAGAATTAAATATTCATCCGAAGCAATTATTGTGTTTTCTGGAATTATGAAATATGGTTCTGGATCTTCATCCTTAAAAACCCAACCAGACAAATTGATTGATTCATCAGAGTAATTATATAGTTCAATCCAATCATCAGGATCAGACAATTCGTTTGAATTATAATTGATTTCATTAATGACAATTTGTGTATCACTAACAGGAATAAAGACAGGAGATAAAGTTACATTATTACTAGTAGTTAAAATTATTGGATTTTCTGTTGAGTTCACACCTCCCTCCCAATGTGAAAAAGAAAATTCTGGAGTTGGAGTTGCATGAATTTTAAGGGGAATATTATCAAAGAAATTTCCACTAAAATCATTTTCGATAATATTAAAATCGGTTATTTCTACAGTACCTTGCTCAATATTTTGAGAAATAGAAAGTTGGTACTGTCCGGTGATTCCAAAACCACTTGCGAAATAAGCATTAAGATAAGTAGAACGATTTGTAGCAAATGCTCTTAATCTGCTTATCTCTGAAACCCACTGTGAGTAATTGCCACCCCATCTTGCAAGATGTTCTGGCATCTCGTAACGTATCTTAGATGTAAAATTATCAATCACTTTGTTAATACTACCTGAAGAAAAAATTGTATTAGAATAAGTTGAATAGCGACTTATAAATATGTTCTTAAACTCTTTGTTTTTTAAAAATTGACGTAAAAGAAATGTTGACCAAGGGGGATTGGGCCAGTCTGGGCCATTTGTTTCCAACGCAAATGCTAGAGTATTTTGGTTGTAGGCATAAGAATTCCAAATTCCAAATCCGAAATCGGTATCGTAAAGAATCCATCGCCACTTTGAATTTGTACTTCTTTGTTGCCAAAATTTAATATTGTTACCTGGCCAATCTTGATTGTCAATAAATATTTCAGTTAAATAGTAATCAATAAATTCATTTACGTCTATCTTCGAATTTATATATTCAAATGCAGATTCTGTTGTCATATCCAGATTATTTAAGGAATTATAAAACTCATCGTAACTGGCTTTTTCACCATGAACAAGTTGAAAATTGTTTTCTATGATATTAATATCGTCGCCAGAAATTCCATGATGTGATTCTATAAAATGCTCATTAACTTTTTCGCGAAGATTGTGAATTCCCCAATATTCACCATTTAAATAAACAACGACTGGGCGATACATTTGTCTATCTATATCAAGTGATGAAACAATTTCTCCTGCTAGTGGATCACGGAGCATTGTGCCAGCCCAATCATTTCCGGAGTTTCTTAAAACAAAACTTTGGTATTTATTAATTTTAGAATTAGGAAAAAGCGGGTAATCAATTTCTGAATACCCATAATCTCCACGAGCATAAAGTGCTAATGATTTTTGTGCATTGGCTCTGCTCCATTGTCCAAATATTTTTACTCCTAAATCAATTTCAAATCCAAATTCATTGTTCTCTTCAAAAAATTCCATATGAATTGGACGTTCCCAATCCTGCCAATAGTTAGCACCATAATGAGGGTCAGCTGATTCTGCATTAGGACCTAATACATAAATGCCAGAATCGGAGTCGAAAAAGTGTTCTGGATTTGTTGTGAGTGAAACTATTGGCAATCTCTGTTCTTGATTTACAAAATACGTGTTTGTTACTGATTTACTAGGTAATGAACCATCAGCAAATATTTTTGCACGAATAACAGATATTTCAGAAACCACAAGTTGGTTTGTGTAAACTGCTGATAGTAAATTAGGATCAGACCCATCAAGTGTATATCGTATATTTCCAGAAGAATTCGGATTAATAATATCTAAGAAAAAAGGAGTATCGTAAAATCCTTTTCCAACAGAGAAAGTTGGAGGTTTTAAGAAATGGGTAAAGCCATTATCAATATTATTTTTGCCAGGAGTTGGCAGGTCAAAAAAATATAAATTTTCTGATCCATTTGGAAAACGACCAAGTGAAACATCTGAAATTTGTTCTCTTGTATAGAGCGAGTCTTCGATTTCTCCATTAGCATTTGATAGTATCAAAAAATCACCACTTGCGTTCAACTTAAAATTAGTGTGCAACTGAGTTTCTTTAAGATTTAAAAAATCTAAACTTCCTCTTGAATTGCTTGGAATAGAATTGTATCCGATAGAAAGAAAAGGGATGAGAGTTAAATCGGATGAAGTGCTACTTACGTTGTGAACTTCAATAGATAAAACATTTTCACCATTTTGAAGCAAACTAATATTATTACTAATTGGATAACTATTAGGCAAATAGCCTTGGTATAACTGAGCTTCGTGATTGGAATTTGCCAGAATGTTATAGAAAACAGCAGAACCAATTGCTCCAAAATTTTGTCTAGCAATCTCTTGACCATTTAAATATGCAACAAAACCATCATCAAAATCAATATTTAAGAAGAGTCCACTAATTTGATTTACATCGGCAATATTGAATTTACATCTGAGATAAGCAGAAGTTGTTTTTGAAATTGTAGTGTTATCGTCATTATCTCCATAGCCAATTCCAGTTTGTCCTGTTGACCAATTTGCATCATTATAATTTGATAGTTTCCATTCATTTGAGAGATTACTTTGAGGGACTAAATATTTACAATTATCTCCTTCTCTAATAATTGTTTCCCAATGTTGAACTGTTTCGTTTATATCTTTTCCAGATGCAAAGACTAATAATAAGCTATCAGGTCCCAACTCAATATTTGGGAATTGCCATTTAGTTAGTTCAGAGATATCATCACTAATAAAGAAGTTGGAAAGATTTATAGTAGCTGAAGAATTATTGAATAGTTCAAACCAGTCTGGATATTCTCCATCTAAATCAGAGATTATTTGATTGTTTGAACTAGATACTTCATTGAATTAAATTCCTTGTCCAAACGCCGATGTTAAGCTAAAAAGAGCAAAGAACAATAATATTTGACTAAATCTAAAATTCATAAGAGAATATATATGCAATTTCCATACCACGAAAAAGATAGTTCCACAGTACCTATTTCATAATTGGATTTATTTGAGTTCCTTTTATTATAATTAGTTATCGTTTTAATAACTTGGAGATTTTAAGAAAAATTGGACTTAAAATAATTCATGTAAAGGCAAATTATGGAATAATAAAGATTACAAGTCTCACTATATTTTCAAATACCAATATGAGTTAACTATTTTCATATTCTGAAATAATTCTATCCATCATATTATCAGTTTGGTTATTAATAACCATTCTTTTGGAGTCGGATTCGAACCATTTTATAGTCTCTTTAATTCCACGAGCAAAGGGAATAGTTGCTTTGAAATTAGGAACAATGGATTTGATTTTTGAATTATCAAAAATTGCACTTACTGATTTGTCGCCAAGTAGAGTGCCAGTTAAAGACTTTTCGATTGAGCAAATAAAGTCTGAAGCAATATGAACTATGTTTGGCTTTATGCCAGTAGCATTAGCAACAGAATTATAAATTTGGTCCCAAGTTAATATTTCATCCGATGTAATGTGATATGTTTCGCCAATTGCATTAGTGTTATTTAATAATCCAATAAAGCCTTTAGCAAAATCATTGGCGTGTGTAATTGTCCAAAGAGATGTTCCATCACCATGTACAATAATTTTTTTGCCTTTTTTTATCCTATCAATTATTGTGTATTCATTCCAACCACCTATCGGAACTGGAATTACGGTATCATACGTGTGTGAAGGGCGCACAATTGTTACTGGAAAATTTTCATTTTCGTGAAATTTATTCAGTCTTTTTTCACAAGTGATTTTGTCTCTTGAATATTGCCAGTAAGGATTCTCAAGAGGAGTAGATTCTGAAATAATAGGATTTCCCAATTGCGTTTGATATGCCGATGCTGAACTAATGAAAATATACTGCTTAGTTTTTCCTTTGAATAAATTAAAATCTCTCACAACATCATCTTCGGTAAAGGCAATCCAGTTTGCAACAACATCCCATTCGTGGTTCTTTAATATCTCTTGAACATTCTTTTTATGAGAAATATTGCCAACTATTAATTCTGTGCCTGGAATTGAAATTCTACTTAACCCTCTATTAAGTAGGTACAAATCAATTCCCTTCTCAACACACAACCGACTTACTGAAGCACTAATATTTCCGGTACCACCTATGAACAATACATTCACTAAAAATCCTATTCTAATTATTAGGTTTTCTTATAAATCATATATCTATACAAACAGCCATATTAGATTTACTATTTGTTTATTCCAAGTTGATAGTAACCTTTTCTCTGATATCAACCGAGCTAGAGCCTATTAGTATTTCAAATTCTCCCGATTCAATTTCCCATTGATGTGATTCGGGATTGTAGAAAGAGAAAGCGTCTTTCTCTAATTCAAATTCTATTGTTTTTATTTCTCCTTTTTCAAGAAAGACCTTTCCAAAATCTTTTAACTCTTTTACTGGACGTGGCAATGAAGATACTTTGTCAGAAACATAGAGTTGTACAATTTCGGCTCCATCAGATTTCCCCACATTTTTTACGTTAACACTTAACTTAATAGTTTCGTCTTTTGAATATTCTTTCTTGGCAATTGTGAAATCAGAATATTCGAATTCTGTGTATGAGAGTCCAAAACCAAAAGGGAAGCGAGGACTATTATTACTCTTATCCCAAAAACGGTATCCGACAAAAAGTCCTTCTCCATAGTTTACTCTTAAATCTTCGTCTTCATCAAAATAAAAGTTATATGTTGGATTATCTTCAATTTTGTATTCAAACGAAGCTGGTAGTTTTCCAGAAGGATTTGTAATTCCAAAAAGAATTTCTGCAGCTGCAATATTTCCTTCTTGTCCCGGATACCAAGTCATTAGTAAACCCTTTACGTTTTTAATCCAACTATCCATTTCAACGTTTCCACCAGAATTTATAACAACGATTATGTTTTTATTTACTGTTGATATTTTTTTAATTAACTCACTTTGTTTGTATGGCATTTCAAAAGTTCTATCAAATCCTTCGCTTTCTGTAGATGGGTCAAATCCTACAGCCATAACAACTATATCAGCTTTTTTGGCTGCTTCAAGAGCTAAGGTGGGATATTGTTTTGGGTTAATCAATTGTTTGTATTTTTTTACTCCAAGCTTTATTCTTGCGTCTCCACCTGACTGATAATATTCCAAATCAATTTTATACTCTTGTCCCGCATTAAAGAAACCCTCATGTTTAGCATGGAAATCCCCTTGATCTCTCCATTCAGAAATAACTTCTACATCATCAAGAAAAAGACGATAACCATCATCACCTAAAACCCCAAGTAGATAATTCCCTGATTCTTTAGGAGTAAAAAATGCATTAAACCTTGCGGAATAATCCTCCTCTGGAATTTCTGGCTCTTCCCACATATCATCATTAACTAATTTTAGGTTTTCATAAAATTTGGAAAGAATTACATCTCCTTCAAAATTTTTCCCGTTATAATATTTGCCATTGATTCCTTTTTCCTTTTCCCCATTTTCGTACACATAAAATTCAAAATCATCAAACATATTTTCTGGAAATTTTACACCTGTAAAAACACCAGTTTCATAAGTTACTTCAATATTTTCTCCAGCAATATTTTGTATAGCCTCAAATAGTGATTTTGGATAGAGCGGATTAACAAACGAACTACCACCACCGCCAGTTATTGCTGGATGTCCGTTTGGTCCAATTACAGCAATTGTTTTAACGTTACTTTTGTCTAGGGGTAAAAAATCATTTGCGTTCTTTAGCAAAACCATTCCTCCACGTGCAGCATCAAGTGCGGTTTTACGAACAAAGCCGTTATCTATAACATAACCTTCACTTATATCTGAATTTTCAAAAAGACCAAATCGATTATAAGTATGTAGTATTCTTTTTATTTTATCATCAATAACTGATTCATCCAACTCGCCATTTTTAATTGCTGGAATAAGTATTTCTTTACTCATCATTTTTCCAGAAGGCATTTCAAGATCGAGTCCGCCTTTTGCACATGCCAAACCATCATACGTGGAAACCCAATCAGACATAATAAATCCGTCAAAACCCCAACGTCCTTTTAATATTTCATTATTCAGGTAATCATGTTCAGATGCATGAACTCCGTTTATCAAATTGTAAGAAGTCATTATTGAAGCAACGTGTCCTTCCTGAACAGATGTTTTGAAAGCTGGAAGATAAATTTCGTGAAGTGTTCGTTCATCAACATCTGAAGAAACATGATGACGATTAAACTCTTGATTGTTGGCTGCATAATGTTTTGCAGATGCCATTACTCCTTCGTTCTGCATTCCAACAATATATTCTTTAGCCATTTGCCCAGATAAATATGGGTCTTCACCTAAGTATTCAAAATTTCTTCCACATAAAGGAAGACGATATATGTTCATTGCTGGTGCAAGCATTACGTGAACATTTTTAGCTCGAGCTTCTGCTCCAATTGCTTTCCCAACATTGTATGCCATTTCTTTATCCCAAGATGCGGCTATACTTATCCCTGCAGGATAAGAAGTTGATTTTCCAAAATTACGAACTCCAACAGGTCCATCAGCAAATTTGATTTCTGGAATTCCAAGATGTTCATAACCACGAAT
>JAQICK010000244.1 GCA_027858595.1 Melioribacteraceae bacterium | reverse complement strand
ATTATAAATTATTAGCTGAGAAATTAATTGAAAGCAATTTTGGAGTTATTCTTATCGGTAGCAAAGACGAAAAAGACATTTGCCAAGAAGTTCTTCCAAGCAAAAATGGAATTAACCTTGCTGGTGAACTTTCACTTTTGGAATCGGCAGCAGTAATTAAGAATTGTGGTTTAATGATTTGCAACGATAGCGGTGCGCTACATATCGCAAACGCAATGCAAACAGATGTTTTCGCATTCTTTGGACCCACCATACAATCTATTGGCTATTTCCCTTATCGCAAAAATGATTTTGTTTTTGAAAGAGAAATGGAATGCCGACCCTGCGGAAGCCATGGTGGGAAGAGTTGTCATTTAAAACATCATGAATGTATGAAAATGATTTATCCCGATGAAGTTCTTAAAAATATTTTAGAAAAATTTGGTGAATAATGGCTCCGGCATATTACATTTATAAATATCCTTACAAGCTTGCTTGGAACATTGCAAAATTTTTTAAGAGAAATAAAGAATTAGTTTTTTATTGTGCTGATCCGCTTGATTATGAGATGTTTCTTCCAATAAAAAAGTATTTGAAAGAAATTGAAATTGTTGCGAAAAACAAAAAGAGTCGTGATTACTTAAAGAAAATACATATACCCTATCTACGGATGCCTGTTTTCCCTAAAGCTGTAATTATGGCAAGACACGCTCCACATAAATTTCCGGTTGAACAAATTGCTAAAATTGGATTCGATCACGGACTGTATCAATTCAAAAAATGGACTTCACCTGAAAATTATAATCGCTTTAACAGATATTTTGTTAGTAGTCCAGAACAAGTTAAAACAGCAGAAACGCTCGGGATTACTACTACAAAAGCTATTGGATATCCAAAATTGGATAATGCTTTTAATGGAACTTACAACAAAGCATATCTCGACAAAATTAAAACCGATTTAAATCTTGATGTAAATAAACCTACAATTATTTTAACATCTACGTGGAATGTTGATGGTCTATCTGCTCTTGATAGATGGATTGACCGAGTTGGAGAATTAACAGAAAAATATAATGTATTAATAACCGTCCATACTTGGACTGAGAAAAGTAAAATTGAAAAACTTAAAGTAATTAAAAATGCTTTCTTTTTGGATAAGTTTGATGTTACGACTTACTTAATGATTGCAGATGTTTTTATTGGTGATTACAACTCTCTTATTGGTGAGGCTTGTGCGTTGGATAAACCAATTATTACTTTCCGTGTGCCAGAATCGAAGCGTTCAATAAAAGAAATTACTAAGATGATTGAAAGCATTAGTATTAGGATTGATGAATTTGATGAACTCCACAAATCAATAGAGCAAAGTGTCAATAATCCAGAAGCACTAAAATTGGAAAGAGAAAACGCTAATAAAATAATGTTTTTAGCTTTAGATGGAACCGCTGGGAAAAGAGTGGCTGAGGAAACTATAAGGTTATTACAAAAATAACACTTTGATTTAGCCATCTGAGATTCCCGATAAGGACATTCGGGAATGACAATCGTTTTTCAATTTAGAATTTGATTGTGATTTATAAAACAGGAGTTATGAGTTTTGGTCCTACCCACGGGGATGAAAATCTTTGTGCATCTGTTTTACAAAATCTCTATCTATATGAGTGTAAATTTGTGTTGTGGAAATATCTGCATGGCCTAACATCTCTTGTACTGCTCTAAGGTCTGCTCCGCCCTCTAAGAGATGTGTTGCAAAACTATGCCTAAAAGTATGGGGATGAAATTCTTTTTCAATCTTAGCGACTTTAACGTACTTATCAACAATTTTCCATATTCCCATTCTCGATAATTTTGTTCCCCGATTATTGAGGAATATTATGTTTTCACTCTTCATTTTTTTTTCGAGCAATGGTCTTATAGTTTTTATGTATTCTGTAATCCATTTAACAGCACTATTTCCAATAGGAACAATTCGTTGTTTTGATCCTTTTCCTAAAACACGAATTACTTCATCACTAAAATATAAATCACTCATTTTTAGATTAATTAATTCTGAAACTCGCAAACCGCACGAATAAAATAATTCTAAAATTGCTTTATCACGTAAGCCAAGTTTTTCCTCGGTGTTTGGTGATTGTAATATTTTTTCAATCTCAATAAAAGAAAGAACAGTGGGAAGCTTACGTTCTGTAATGCGTGTAGATAAAATTTCTGCCGGATCTTTTTCAATATATTCTTGCGAAGAGAGATATTTAAAGAAGCCTTTTACGGATGATAAATAGCGGGCCGTAGTTGATGAACTAATTCCCAAATCACGCATTATTTCAAAATATTCTGAAATTAGTTTGGGAGTAATTATGTTTAAATCTGTGTGTGTTTTGTCTTCAACAAATAACAAAAATTTCTTAAGGTCAGAAGAATAAGAAAGCACAGATTGCTCAGATAGGTTTTTTTCCAATTTTAGATAAGCTAAATATTCTTGCAGAAATTGATTTAACTCATCACTAATTATCATCACTTTTATTCTCTAGCTCATCCTGTTGAGGATACCTAATTCGCTTATGATGCTGACTAACTAAGATATTAATAAACGATTCCTTAATCTTATGGATGTCTCTAAATGTAAGAGGTGAGTTGTCCAACTGTCCATCATTTATTCTAATTTTAAATAAGTTTTTAATATAATTTTCTATTTTCTCTGGAGTTGGATCATCCATAGAACGAACTGCCGACTCACACGCATCAGCAAGCATTAGAAGAGCTGTCTCACGAGTAATTGGTTTAGGGCCAGGATAACGATAATCCGATTCATTTACGTTCTCTTCACCATAAAGTTCTTTAGCTTTTTCGAGAAAATATTTTACTGCCATTGTTCCATGGTGCATGGGAATAAAATCAATTATTTCACGAGGAAGTTTGAATTCTTTTCCTAGTTCAATTCCGCCTAAAACATGTTCTCTTATTAAATTTACACTTTCCTTAGGGGAAAGATTGTCATGAATATTTTCATTGTTCAATTGATTTTCAATAAATCCTGCAGGCTTTATTGTTTTGCCAATATCGTGGTAATATGCCCCAACCCTTGCTAATAGTGAACTTGCATTAATTTTAATAGCTGCGTTTTCAACCATTGACCCAATAGTTATTGAGTGTGCAAAAGTTCCAGGTGCGTCATTTGCAAGCCTCTTGAGTAGCGGAGAATTAAAATCGGTTAGTTCAAATAAAGTCAACTCAGTAGTTATACCAAATATTTTTTCAACAAAAATAATAAGCCCAAATGTAAGTGCTGGTGAAATAAGTGCATTGGAAGCCGCATAAGCAGTAGAAACCATCATCACTGTCCAAGAATCGAATCTTTCAAAACCAAATGCTAAAATACATAACACGTATCCTAATAAAATATATAGGAAGGAATGGAAAATTTGATTTCTGTTTTTAATATCTCGCACAGTATAGGCAGCTAAACCACCTGCAACTATGTTGGTAACAGCAAGAATATAATCGTTCCCTCTAATACCGGCAACCATAAGTGCTGCTACCACCGTAGCATAAAATCCAACACGAGAATCAAATACAATAGTAAGCAGCATTGAAGCAACTGGCACTAGGATTAATAATTCTAACGATCTATCAACTTCAATTTGGCCAACTATAAACGCAGATACACTCACAAATAAAATTATAATTGCAATTAGTAGCAATTTTAGATTATCATAAAAAATATTTTTTCTAAACAAAAACAGATAAATAATTAGTGGAAGAAAGAGAAGTGAGATGTGCATAAACTTTCCCAAATTTTGCAAAACCGTGTCCCACGTTGATAATGATGAGCCCTTTGCAATTCTATATGAGTCTATTTTAGCTTTGTTTTCAGTTGTTATTCTGTCATGTTTTGCAATAATTCTTTCATTTTCATTAATAATTCCTAGATTGCCAGAAACTTTATCCGCTGCAATTTTCTTAGCTTCATCCGTACTTTGCTTACTATATAGAATGTTCGGTATAAGAATAAATGTTATATACTCTTTAACAGCTTTTTTTATTTCTACATTTCTATCAAAACTATTAAATATTTTTTGATCCAAATAGGATGTTAGAACTTCGGGGTCATAATATCTTTCTTTTAAATGACTAACTTCAAATTTTCCCTCTCGAACTGAAATTGTATCTTTTATAATTTGTGGGTACGAACGATCAATATAGCCTCGCCTATATATTCTTTTTATTTCAGATTTACAAAAACTAAGAACATCTTCTATGGAATGCCTGTTTCCGTAATCGTTTTCTTGGATATTTACGAATACCATGAAAGACGTTGATGATAAACCTATATCATTGCAATTAAATATCGAGTCAGGATAGATATTCACTAATTTAAGATGTTCGGATAATTTTTCATTATTAGATTCGAAAATTTCTAAAACTTGTTTGCCTGTTAAAACGTTCTTAGTAAATATTGGATAAACACTATTTGCGGCGGCCAATTTTTCTTTTTCAACTACAATTGGGTCTTTAAGAATTTCGAATGTTTGCGAGGCAATTAAATCATCTTTTATCCAGATTGAATTTACCTGAACTTCCGAATCTATAGACTCTCCGCGTGGAAACATTAATACTATTAAAACTACTGTTACAATTAACAATAGAATTTTTAAACTTCTGCTTTTTGTAATTTGCTTAACATCCATAAATTACATTTACTCCTTTGAATTTGCTTCATTCAGAAGCAGAAAATCTATTAAGAAAATGAAAAGTTTAATATTATTTAATTTCTCAACGTTAATCATTTTCTATTCATTTTTTGATAATTTACTTAATAAACTTCCAACTAGAACTGTAACTAAAACTCCTAGTAATGTAAACCAAGTCCAGGCAACTAAATTTAATGCAATAACACTTATCATTACAAAAATTCCGGCAGTAAAACCAGCAAGTGCATCTTCTTGTGTTGCCCTTTTGTTCATGAGCCCAAGTAGGAATGTGCCCAATAATCCCCCATAAGTAAACGAGGCAATGCTTAAAGCAAGTTCAACAACTGTTTGTGGAGACGACATAAAAAAGAATGCTGAGCCAATTAAAAGGACAGTCCACATAATTGTAAAATATCGTGAAACTTTTAATTCTTTTGTATCGTCATTAATTCCGGTGAATGGCTTATATAAATCCAACATAGTTGATGAAGAAAGTGCACTTATAGAACCAGCAAGTGTTGAGAGTGCTGCTGCAAATAGCCCAGCAATGATTATCCCAGAAAATCCAACTGGTAATTTTTCGAGAATAAATATTGGAAATATTTCGTCCGATTTTGTTATGCCAATTTTTGTCCCAATTTCAGCTAGATCATATGTTCCATATAACGCATACAGTCCTAATCCGACTAAAAGAAATAATGTAAATTGAAAAATAACCAATATGCCACTTCCAATAATTGCTTTCTTTCCTGCCTTTAATGATTTGGTGGTTAAAAGTCTTTGCACAATTAACTGATCTGTTCCATGCGAAGCCATTGAAAGAAACGCACCACCTAAAATTCCACCAAGCACAGTATAGGGTTGCGAAAAGAACCCAGCAATGCCATTGTCAAATCCCCAGTTAAATATTTCCAATTTTCCATCTAATTGTGAAGCAGCAATAATTGAGTCAAATCCATCTGGAAGAAACTGGAAGACTAAAAATCCTAATGCAATAATTGCACCTCCAAGGTATATCCCCATTTGAATTACATCAACCCAAATAACGCCTTTAACTCCACCTACGTATGTGTATGTTAGTGCAATTATTGCAATAATAATAATTGCTACGGGATAGCTAATATCCAACATTAATTTTAACGGAATTGCAGTGGCAAATAATCGAACTCCATCTGCTGCCAGACGTGTAAAAAGAAAAACTACAGAAGCGAATGAGCGAGTTTTTCCTCCGAACCTATTTTCTAAAAACTGGTAAGCTGTATCCAAATCACCTTTGAAATAGGAAGGGAGTAAAATAGTTCCAATAACAATTCTGCCAAGCAAATATCCAAAAGTAACTTGAAGGAAATTTAAGTTTGTTAAATAAGCCAAGCCAGGTATGGAAATAAATGTAAGCGTGCTAGTTTCGGCAGCAACAATAGAGAAACAAACTGCCCACCATTGAACGGAATCGGAGCTTTGAAAATAATCTTTTGAGGTTTTTTGCTTTCCCCCCTTTACAATACCAAAAATTGCTATACCGATTAAGTATGCAACTATAATTACATAATCAATTGAACGATCCACAGGGCCACTTAGTTATTTTTTAAATTCGTTGATTGCTTCTTCTACAGAGTTGTAGATTGGTAAAATTTTATCGAGTTGGGAAATTTCGATTAATGTTCTCACACTTTTTTGAGGTGCTGCAATTTTTATTTCTCCCTCAGCTGCTTGTAGAATTCTGAACGCCAACAACAGTGCACTTAAGCCCGAGCTATCGCAATAAGCAACTTGGGACATATCAACTACAAGCTTATTAACTTCTTCAGATAAGGTAATTGAAAATTCAGCCTTTACAAAACCCGCAATTGATGAATTAAATCTGCTTTCATTTAACTTAAAAATAGTAATTTCATTGTGAGTTGTAAATTCAAAATCTATCGCTTCATTCATAGTAGTATTCTTATTAATTAAATATAAAAGTTAAAACATCCGTAATGAATTTAACAAATTTCTATGTGATTTTTCAGAATTTATTTCATGCGGAATCTGATAATTGTAGAACAAATCTGATTTGTTTTTTACAAATCCAATTCTAAAATCTGCAATAGGAATATTAGAAACAGAACTAGAAAAAATATCGGCTTCCGTATTTAAGTCAATAACTAAATCAAAAGTATATTTCTTAATTTTCTTAGAGAATTCTGGCGTTGGAAGTCCAAATTTTGTTTTATCAGTATCTCTAACTACTAGTGAGGCATATTCATAATCTGTTGGGAGATAATTTTGCAATACGCTTTTTTGAATTAAAAATAATTTCTTTTTGTGAATTACAATAAATCGGATAAGCTCAATAACATCCATTGATAAATTGCTTGCATTACTTGGCAAAATCACCAATACTTCTTTTGCCTCAGAGAAAAATTTTTTAAAACTCTTTGTAGAATTTTGATTTCTTGCAAATTTCGTTACAGCAAGGTATTCCGATATAATATTTTTTATTTTAGAAATCATTTTGTTGTATTCAACAAATTATTAAACTCATCTTCTGTTAAAATTTTTACGCCCAGTTTATTTGCTCTCGCTAATTTTGAACCTGCATTTTCACCAGCTATAAGATAATCAGTTTTCTTACTTAAACTAGAAACAAATTTCCCGCCAGCAGATATGATTTTTTCTTTTGCTTCATCACGAGTCATTTTTGTTAATGCTCCAGTAAGAACTATGGATAAACCAAGTAAGTTCTGATTATCATTTTCAGATATCTCTTCTTCAAAATTTAATCCTTTGTATATCAGTTCATCAACCAGTTTTATATTTTCGTTATCCGAAAAATACTGAGTTAAACTTTTACTAATACTTGGACCAAT
>JAQICK010000026.1 GCA_027858595.1 Melioribacteraceae bacterium | reverse complement strand
ACGTCAGTTCTGGGCTTGTACAATGGCTTTGCTATCGATTCAGAATGAGAATAGTTTACAGACAAATTACTTCCTGGCATATTAAATGGCATTAATTTGATAATATTAACATTACTTTGAATATTCCAGCTACGTGAATCTACACGACTACCAAACCGCTGTGAAAGTTTATGGAAATATGGATCCGTCTGCTTAAACGAACCACTAACACTCACAATATCGGCTAATTTTAATGATGCTGATGAACTAACTGCCCAACCAGCTTGATCATTTGCACCAATTACTCTAAGCTCATTTACCCAAAGACGACCAGAGACTTCTTCAAATTTGGTTCCTGCAGTAATTGGATTTAGAACTCCTAGTGCGAGAAAAGATATTTTTGTTAAACTAGGTGCACCTCTAATACCGTAAAAATGGCCTGGCTTACCAGGAACTGGAAGGCGATACGGAACAGCAAGTGAATCTATCGGTCTTGTCTCTTTAATTGTTGTTAAATCATCAAAGTTAACACTAATCTCTTCCCATCCAGCTTTTGTAGGACGTATATATTCATAGTAGTTTGTACTATCCGAACCAAACCTAAAATATAAATCTGTACCATAATTCGTTTCATCTACGTAGTTGGAAATTTGTCCAGGCGAATCATTTAAATCTCCATGAACAAAAAGTTTCATTTCTGAGTAGTTAAAAACATCCAGCCCTTTTACTAAATATTTAACAACCGTACGAGAATCACCATCGTCTAGTTTATCTATTATTAAATCTAATGACTGCTCATTCTTAAGAATATTCTGATCTGGATTTGTTCTATCCGTTTCTCTAACAATTCCTGGTGGGCTATAATATTCTGGATTATCTTCAATATTAACATTTGAAACTGTCAGAACTGAATCATCATCTGTAACATGCACTCCATCCACAATTTTTTGCCATTGATTACCAATAAGATTAAACTCTGTTAATTGGAAATGGATTTCTTCGTTTGAACCACTAACCCAAAGACGGATAAATTCCACAAGTGAAAATGTTGGCGAACCGATTATTTTTTCATAATCTTTTAATGGAATTTTAAACTGGTACCAAGTTGACTTACTTCCATTATCTTTTATAGCTCCACCACCGGCAACGAAAGGATTATTAGCAATACTTGTATCAAGAGGTATTTCATATCTGAAATAGCTATTAATTTTATCGAGATTTCTATTTCCATTTAAATCTTCACTATCAGGGAAACGCCCTATATCTGAAAGGGCAGCATTTCCTTGAGTACCATTTATTTTTTCAAAATGTACTGGCAAATAACCTCCAGATACAACAGCAAAATCGTCTCTATTTGGATCTTTATTATTAACAGCATCATAATTTGGTTCATTTACATTTGTTAAGGCATCAATACCAGTATCTTCACCATCATCAATAATATCATTCCAAGGTTCTCTATCTTCAGTATCATATTTTAAGTTTGGAATTACATCTTCACTAATTTGACCAAGATCAAGATTTAGAATTGCTCCTTCTGGTGCATTGTAAATATTAATCCAAAATTCAATTGCTTCAATTTTTTCTTCAACAAGATTACTGGCACTTGATGAAAGAGATTTCATCATTCCACCCCAAGCTTTATCAGAATTGCCTTCTAAATCTGGAGCATTATTATACATACCATTTTCATCTGGTCTGTAAACAAAATCCAAAGCTGTAACCTCCCTATCCTTTTTAGCTACATCTTTATCGGGCCAAATATTTTCCGAATAGGTTTGAGAAGGTAAAACGTTGTACCAAAAACTTTTTCCCTTAAAATCCATTAATTCAGGTTTTGTTTCGGCATTAATTAAAGGCATTTCGTCAGGAACAGATAAATCTTTCCAAGTTGAGTATGAAATACCTATTGGGATAGTTCTTTTTGATGCTTCAAAATCGTCAATGTATGCAATACTTTTACCATCATCAGTAGGAATTGTACTCTTTTTAGTATTTGGATCTGGGTCCATATATGCAAACTCTCCACTTAAATTAAACGAAGATTTTGCACTTGTAGAAAATACCTTATCTAGGGCAGTTGTAAGAAAAGGTAAGTCTTGTTTCGTTTTGAAATCAATTCCATAAATTGAGTTGTTCAGAGGTTCTTCACCAATACGGACTTTATCGCTCAACGTTTTTTGATTTAAATTAAGGAATGAAAATCCAAGTTTTGTATCTTTACTAAAATCAAAAATTCCACGGAAACCGAGCAAAGTTTTTGATGCCAATTGAAATAAATCGTTCTGTTCAAAAGTTATTTTTAAATTAGCACCTGGCACAAGTGCATCAGCATTACGCATAGAAATTTGCCCAATATTATAATCTACTGCATAATCGGTGCCCGCTTTTAATTCTTTTCCATCAAGAGTAACACGTACTGAATTTTCAACAACATTAAACCCAATTTGGAAATTAGATGAAATAGATGCCGAGTACTCTCCTTTTAATGTAAATTTGTTTTTAGTTTTATCATTTTGGGCAAAGGTTTTTGTTGTATCGTAAATACTATAATAAGCTATATCCTCTTCATATTGAGATAATTCACTTGGTAAATCTCTACCAAATGGTTGAAGAGTTGGGAAAATTATTTCACCAGTTTCTGGAATAATAGTTATTCCGTGTCTAAAATCAAATTCCCCATCTGGGTTTTCGGTACCACTATTATCTAATCTATCTAGACCAAATTCTCTTAATAGTTTTTTACCTTCATAGTTGTTTTGTGGTTCTTGCCCTTCAATTGTATAGAACATGTCAAACTGAAATCCCTCTTCATTAACATCTCTTCCTCCAAGGGGATAAATATTTCTAAGTTGTAATTTCCAAGCTTGTTCATAACTTGGTTGAAGATTTTTTGGTTTAATTAATTTCAAGACAACTACCGTATCAGTGATATCATTCCAAAATTCACCAAAAATAGTATCATCAGACGGATCCGTTGTTGGACCTTCAGTTCTATACGCTACTCCAATTGCATCCGCACGTTGAATTTGAGTTTTGAAAGTAATAAATCCAGTCGCTTCGTGGTAAATATAATCAATGCCATATTCTAGTTTTTCAAATCTTTCATTCACCATTGATTCACCGGCAACCCCAGTTCCTTCTGTACTTCTATAAGAATCATCATATTTTTCGCCAGGTTTTAAAGGAGTCAAATTGATAGAAGCATTCACTCTCTTTTCAGTAGCAGGATTTAATCCTTGATTTGTCGATCTCCAAACTTCTAAGTCTTTAATAAAAAACTGATTATTAACTTGCGGAGTAATTTTTCCGAAATAATTATTAAAGAAATTATATTCGGGAAGTACGCTTGCATAAATTGTATCGACAAAATAATTATTTTCCGAATAGTTGTAAGCTTCAAAAGAAAAATTTTGCGTTTCACTACCACCAGAAACAGAGACTTCTTTAACCTCACCTTTTTTCTGAGATGCAAGAGCAGTAAGTGAAAAAGGTCCAAATTGAAATTTTGCTTTAACACCGAAGAGAGCTTCACTACCACCAACGAGTGGTGATGTTTGTAATGATACATTACCAGCTTCAATGGACTGAATTATTTCATCTTCATAACCTTTGTAATGAAGTTTAAGCTGATTTTCAAACTCGAATGTTCTTTCTGTATTCCAATCAGCTCCTATTGTTAACTTATCACCAATTGTACCGTTAACACTTATTTGAACTTGCTGACTAAAATCTGGTTCGTTACGTGTGTTACCTAATGCGGATGCTGTTACTCCTTCGGTAGTTTCATTACGCCATGCACCGTGAATATCAACAGCACCGTTAATTCGCAAATTTATTTTTGGAGGCCCAAAAATTGAAAGAAAAGATGCACTTGGCAATGGAATTTCAATGTTGGTAATATCAGAAAGTAAATTTCCTAAGTCATCTTGTTTATTGAGTATCTCATATTTATTTGAAAGAGATTTCAATTCTTTTTTATTTACCTCTTCAATCATCTTTTCAATGTATTCAGATAATGGCATTCTTAGCATTACTCGTGATTCACTTCCTGCAACCGATTCTTTAATAAGAACAACCTGACCTGTAGAATCTAGCTCAACACTTTTTTGAACATTTGAAGCTGATGGATAGACAAAGAAATTAGATTGGAACCTTGTAGTGGGGCTTGTGCTATAATAATCAGGCTGTGTATATTGGAAATATTTTAAACGTGCTGTAGAATCAAGTGCCATTGAATCGACAACACCAAGAGAATCCATGTACAACGAATCTACTGAAAGTGAATCTGGAATTAATGCGATATTTGTAGAATCAAAATTATTTAAGGAATCGGTAGAATCTGAAAAGGCAGCATAATGATTATCAAAATGATCATAAAGAAGTGGAGTAACTTTTTCTTCAGAATAGGTATAAAATTCCATAGGATCATTTGAAATGAAATTTTCAGAAATGCTTTTTCTGCTAGTAAAACCGAAAGATGCACCAATAGAAATGATAACAAT
>JAQICK010000446.1 GCA_027858595.1 Melioribacteraceae bacterium | reverse complement strand
AAAGAATTGATAAGTAAACAACTGCTTCCTAAAAGAAAGCAGTTTAGAAAATATCCCAGAAAAACCAAGAATGGTAAATATCGGAAATATAAATAAATGTATTATGTTAGTGCCATTACGCTAATTAGGGGGCAGATTATGTCCCCTTTTCAATTTTAGTCTATAAATTTAGCTAAGCATCTAAAGGATTAGTTATGGATAGCCTACAGTAATAAAAGAGTAAGATTTTGCAAACTTGTTACCTATTTATTACATACAGAACATAGCTTCCACAGAACTAATTGTTATTAAACTACTTAACCAACAAAGCCACATTCTCAATATGATAAGTCTGTGGAAACATATCAATTGGTTGCATTTTTATTAGTTTATACCCAACTTCTGCAAGTAATTTTATATCTCTAGCTTGGGTTGCTGGATTACAGCTTACATACACAATTTTTGGAGCTGCAAGATTTATTAAATCTTTGACTGTTTTAGGGTTCATTCCTGCCCTTGGAGGATCCAACACAATTACATCTGGTTTTGGAGCTGATTTATGATCTACAATAGGAAGAAACGATCTATTTAAATCGGCCTGCAAATGGGTTACATTATCAATATCATTTAATTTATTATTATTCTTAGCATCTTTTACTGCACTATCCATAGCTTCAAATGCATAAACCTCTTTAGAGTTTTTTGATACATAAATAGAGATTGTACCTGCTCCAGAATATAAATCATAAACTATTTCGTCACCCTTTAAGTCTGCATAATTTAGAGCAATTTGATACAAATTTGCAGCTTGCGTTGTGTTTGTCTGAAAAAACGAATTAGCACTAATCCTAAATTTGAAATCTCCAATCTTGTCATAAATATATCCATCGCCGATATAATTGTTTTCAAAATCACCATATGCTGTTTGCGATTTTTTTGTATTAACATTATTTACAATTGTTGTAATACTTGGAACAACCTCCATTAGCTTTGTAGAGTATTCCTCCATCCATTCATCATTTTGAGATGAAGTAACAAGATTTACCATTAAATCGGTTGTGTTGGATGCCTGTTTAATTACCAGATGCCTCAAATATCCTTCGTGTGTTTTTGTTGAAAAGATGGATGCTTTTTTGGACTTAAAGAAATTGCGTGTGAAATTCATAATTTGATTGCTTTCTTCCGATTGCAAAAAGCACTCTTTTAAATCTAGAACTTTATCAAAAATTCTTGGAATGTGCAAACCCAAAGCAAAATTACGATCTGCTACTTCACCTTCAGTTCCTATTTCATCTTTTGTAAGCCAACGCTTATTAGCAAACGAAAATTCCATTTTATTTCGATAATAAAAGGTCTTTTCAGATTGAACTATTGGCTCTATTTCAAAATTTTCAAAACCACCAAGTCGTTCAAAAAGATCTTTTTCTTGTTCTTCCTTGTATTTAGCCTGAGCAGAATAATCTAAATCTTGTTGTTTACATCCGCCGCAAGTTCCAAAATATGAACACCTAGGTTCAACTCTATCTTTTGAAGGAAACAAAACTTCTTCTACCCTTGCTTCGGCGTAGCCTCTCTTTTTTCTTCTTATTTGTGCTGTAACTTTATCGCCCGGATATGAACCATCCACAAAAACGACAAACTTCTTATCACTCTCTGGTTGATCTTCTTCTGTATAATCAATTTTAGCAATTCCTTTTCCTTCGTATGCGTAGCTTTCAATATCAAATTCTAAAATCTCACCTTTTTTCATAACTATTCCTTATTTTACCACAAAGTCGCTGAGACGCAAAGAAATTATTACTAAGCAGAGATTATGCTAAACAAAGAATTTGTCATTTGTTTTCTCTGCATCTTTGTGCCTTCGCTATCATTTTTATTTATAAATTTACAATTTTTTTAACATTAACGAATAAAACCCGATATACTCATCAGCGCCCTGATTTAAAAAGGCTTTTGCTTCGTGGCTAATCATATTTATCAATTTTTTATAATACGATTTTTCGTTTTCTTCCATATTTACAACTGATTTTTTTAATTCGTATAAACTTTTAGTGTAGAATTCTGCAAGCGTGAACGATAAATCTTTTTTCTCAATTACTTCAAATTTTCTTTCTCTGTAATAATCTTCAATATTAGTTGCTAATAATGGTTCCAATTCTGATGAATCATAAATATCCAAAATTACTTGCGGAAGTTCTTCTTGTAAACTAACAACTTCGCCAACGCAAAAAATTCCAGCAGGCTTTAAAATTCGTTTAACTTCTTTAACTATTTTTTTTCTGCGAGGATTTGAAATTCCACACTGTGTGTAAACAACGTCAAACTCATCTTTCTCAAAATCCGTCACTTCAAAATCCATTAACCGAACATTTATGTTTTCAATTTCGCCAATTAATAACCTTGAATTCATTAGTGAAGTAAAGTCCTCAACTATAAGTTCCGCTTTTTCTTCTGACTCATTAGCAAAAATTTTGGCAATTTCTTCACTGGAGGTTCCCAGAGTTAAAGTTTTTTTTCCTTTTAATTCCAACCTACGTTTTGCAAACCTTATTTGATTATCCAATCCAGGAAGAAATATGTTAGTCTTTTTTTCCATTTTTATATTCTTGTTTTTTTGAGGATACAAATATACTTAATAGAATACTAACTTTTTAATAAGGATCTACATTACAAAATATTATTAGATGTAACTTTTATAATCTACCACCTTTTACTATTTTGTAACAATAAAATTAAGCACTGCTATTTACTAATAAATAATGGAAACCAATTGAAAATACTTTTAGTTTACAATAACTTTGCGGGTAATGGACGAGCAAAAAACAATTTACCTCTGGTTGAAGGGTTACTAATTAAAAACAATATTGATTTCGATTTAGCCCTTACAGATTATCATGAGCACGGAATAAAAATAGTTAGTGACGCCGATTTTTCTAAATATGGCGGTATTGTTGCTGCAGGTGGCGATGGAACTTTGTTTGAAGTAATTAATGGTTATTTCAAAAATACGTCTGAGAAAAGAATTCCAATAGGCATTTTACCTGTTGGAACAGGAAACGCATTTGCACGCGATTTAGAGCTGGACAACGCTAAAATTGAAGAGGCAATAGAAATTATTGGTAAAGGAAAATTACGAAAAGTGGATGTTGGTAAATTTGTAACGCACGGCGAAGACTATTACTTTCTAAATATTCTTGGAGCTGGCTTTGTTGCCGATGCAAATAAGACCGCTCAAAAATTTAAACTCTTTGGAAATTTTTCATATATAATTGGTGTGCTTTACAGAATACTTGTCTTAAAATTCACTACTCTTCGGTTAGAAATTGACGGCGAAAAACTTGAAGTTGAATCAACATTTATTGAAGTTTCTAACACTCGATATACAGGAGCCGATTTTTTAATGGCACCAAATGCAGAAATTGACGATGGATTATTGGATATTACATTGGTTAAAACAATTAGTAGGAAGAATTTAGTTAAAGGATTATTCAAAATATTTACTGGCGAACACATTCACCTCGATGAAATAGATACTTATAAAGCAAAGCATATTAAAATAGACTCCGATGAACCCAAAGTGTTAACGCCTGATGGAGAGCTTCTAGGAATAACCCCTGTTGAAATTAGTTGCTTAAAACATGCGATTGAGGTTTTCTGGAAATGAAATATATTCTTTCGATTTATTTATGGATTGTCTTATTTATTTATTCTATTTTCTTTTTAATTTTTGCTATTGCTGTTTCATATATTTTCCCTTCAAAAAAATATACTCCTTGGTTGCAAAAGATTCTAAGATTTATGTTTACAATTCTGTTTATTAAGGTTGAAGTAGAAGGAATAGAAATCATTGACCCTAACAAAACTTACCTTTACATGGCAAACCATGTTTCTCTTTTTGATGTTCCTCTTTTAGGCGGATTTATTCCTGGTCATGCACGTGGAGTTGAAGCAGATCGTCAACACGCTTGGCCCATCTACGGTTGGGCTATGCGGAGACTTGGAAATATTCCAATTAATAGAAAAAACATTTTTAGCTCATTGAGTAGTATTGGCAAAATAGCGGGTGTAATATCCGAAGGCAAATCAATGATAATTTTGCCCGAAGGTCATCGTACAATGGATGGCGAGCTTCGTGAGTTTAAATCATTCCCATTTTTATTGGCTCAAAAAGTTGAAGTAGAAATTGTACCAATTGGACTCTCAGGATTGTACAAACTAAAAAACAAAAATTCTTGGACGATAAATCCGAATAAAATTAAAATTAAATTTGGAAAACCAATTGAGGTTGATACAATCAAAGAGCTTACTACAAAGGAATTGCGCAATAATGTAAGAGAGGTGATTGATGGCTTAATAGATTTTTAGAGAATGGGCATTCCCATCCTCTAAATAAACTGAGTGGGTCTATTAATTTTCTAAAATATTTTTAAGATTATTTAATCCATCACTTAAATCTTTACCTAGCTCTCCTTCCATATCCACAAAGAGAAGCATCAAGTTCATTGGATAAGGCATCTCTCCATCGAAGCCCCACTGCACTGATGTTTTATTAGAGTCAACAGAACTAAAAATCATATAAGCCAACGATTTAGATTCAAATGGCTCCAGAAATCGCAACTCATAATCATTTCTATT
>JAQICK010000174.1 GCA_027858595.1 Melioribacteraceae bacterium | reverse complement strand
GTCTAATAATTATAGAAATAAAACTTTTAGAAGTATATCTGATGTTCTCTTTAAAGAGAGAGATTTTAAAAAGCTAGTTACTAAAGCTAAGGAAGAAGAAGTAGTAATAAGGTTTAGTGAAATTTTTCCTGAACTAAGTTCTATTGCTCAAGCGGTCAAGTTTAATCATAATATTCTATTTCTAAAAGTTGAAAATTCTGTTTGGAGAAGTGAATTAAACCTTAAACAAACAGCTATAATAAGTAAAATAAAAAAAAGTATTAAAGAGATATCAATAGATAAAATAAAATTTATTTCATAAAAGTGTAGGAATAATAAGTGAGCAAAGATTATCAAGCAAGTAATATAAATGTGCTTAAAGGCTTAGAGGCCGTAAGAAAAAGACCCGCAATGTATATCGGCGATGTTGGCTCACGCGGATTACATCATCTTGTAAACGAGGTTGTTGATAATAGTATTGATGAATCTCTTGGTGGGTATAACGATATTGTAATGGTATCGATAAACAAAGATGGTAGCATAACAATTGAAGATAGAGGACGTGGTATTCCAATTGATATACATCCAATAGAAAAAGTTTCTGCTTTAGAAGTTGTTATGACTATTCTTCACGCAGGTGGAAAATTTGATAAAGATTCTTATAAGGTTTCAGGTGGACTTCACGGTGTTGGTGTATCTGTTGTAAACGCTCTTTCAGAATGGTTGGTCGTTGAAGTTAAACGCGATGGAAAAAAATATTCTCAAGAATATAGAAGAGGAATCCCTCAATACGATGTTAAAGAAATTGGATTTGTAAATAAAAAAGATACAGGAACAAAAGTTACATTTATGCCAGATGCTGAAATATTTACAGCTTCTACAAAGTTTAAGTTTTCCACTCTTGCTGAAAGGATGAGAGAATTAGCTTATCTTAATAAAAATATTTCCATTTCAATTAAGGATGAAATTGAAGGAGACGATGAAACATTTCACTTTAAAGGTGGAATAATTGAGTTTGTTAAATATCTTGATGAGAACAAAACTGTATTTCATTCTCCTGTTTACATTGAAGGTGAAAAAGATAATGTGCCTGTTGAAATAGCTTTTGAATATAGCGACGCATACTCAGATAATATTTTTGCTTATGTTAATAACATTAATACACATGAGGGTGGAACTCACTTATCAGGTTTTAAGACTGCATTAACAAGGACTTTTAATAGCTACGCAGCAAAAAATAATTTAATAAAAGGTAATAAAAAAGTAACTCTTACTGGCGATGATTTTAGAGAGGGTTTAACAGCAGTAATTTCTGTTAAAGTTGCAGAGCCACAATTTGAAGGACAAACAAAAACCAAACTAGGTAATAGTGAAGTTCGCTCTATAGTTGAAATGCTTGTAGGAGAAAAACTTTCAGAGTATCTAGAAGAGAATCCGGCAATTGGTAAAAAAATTATTGAAAAATGTGCAAGAGCTGCCGAAGCTCGTGAAGCAGCACGTAAAGCTCGTGATTTAGTCCGTCGTAAAAACGTTCTTGATTCAATGCACTTACCAGGAAAACTTGCCGATTGTTCAATAAGCGATCCAGAGCATACAGAAATATATATAGTGGAGGGAGATTCTGCGGGTGGTTCTGCAAAAATGGGAAGAGATAGAAGGTTCCAAGCAATACTTCCGCTAAAAGGGAAAATTCTAAATGTTGAAAAAGCAAAGTTGACAAAAATTTTAGAGAATACCGAAATTAAATCAATGATAGCTGCAATAGGTGCTGGCATTGGTTTAGAGTTTAATGCAGAAAAAGCTCGATACGGAAAAATTATTATCATGACTGATGCTGACGTTGATGGAAGTCATATTAGAACATTAATCTTGACGTTTCTTTATCGTTATATGAAAGAACTTGTAGAAACAGGAAGAATATATATTGCACAGCCTCCGCTTTATAAAATTAAAAAAGGCAAAGAGGAAAAATATGCCTATGATGATGATGAACGCGATAAAATTTTATTAAGATTTCAAGGAAGCTCAACAGAAGCAAATACAAATCCTGATAGCAATCTTCCAAAAGGTGTTACTATTTCTCGTTATAAAGGTCTTGGAGAAATGAACCCTGATCAACTTTGGGATACAACTATGAATCCTGAGACAAGAACAGTTTTACAAGTAAACGTAGAGAATGCAATAGCTGCAGATAAAATATTTGACACTCTTATGGGTGATGCTGTTGAACCAAGAAGAGCATTTATTGAGAAAAATGCAAAATATGCAAATATTGATATTTAATATGAGTATTTAAAAAGTCATATGTCATTTCGAAAGAATGTGAGAAATCTTTAACAAAGAACACTATTTCTCACCCCAAAAAGCAGGATTCGAAATGACAATATGTTTTTAGGAAAAGAATTAATAAAAACAAAATTTTATAATTATAAAAGTAGATAAAAAATTATGTCAACATTTTTTGAAAAAATATTACCGGTTACTCTTGAAGATGAAATGAAAACATCTTATATCGATTACTCAATGTCTGTAATTGTTTCAAGAGCACTGCCTGATGTGCGTGATGGATTAAAACCAGTTCATCGCCGTGTTCTATACGGAATGCACGAACTTGGTGTTGCTCACAACAAACCCTATAAAAAATCTGCAAGAATTGTGGGTGAGGTTCTTGGTAAGTATCATCCTCACGGCGATACTGCTATTTACGATTCCATGGTTAGAATGGTGCAATCATTTTCACTTCGCTACCCACTTGTTCAAGGACAGGGAAACTTTGGTTCTGTCGATGGAGATTCTGCTGCTGCAATGCGTTATACGGAAGCACGTATGTCGCGTATTTCTGAGCTGATGCTAAAGGATCTTGAAAAAAACACTTGTGATTTTTCTCCTAACTTTGATGACTCGCTTCAAGAACCAACAGTATTGCCTTCTTATCTTCCAACCCTATTGGTTAATGGTGCAAGTGGAATTGCTGTAGGAATGGCAACGAACATTCCTCCACACAATATTACAGAAGCAATAAATGGTGTTATAGCATATATAGATGAACCTCAAATTACTTCTGCTGAATTAATGAAACATATTACAGCTCCTGATTTTCCTACTGGTGGAATTATATACGGATACGAAGGCGTTAAAGATGCTTATACTACTGGACGTGGTAGAGTTGTAATTAGAGCAAAAGCAAATGTTGAAACTCATAAAAATGATCGCGAATCAATAATAATTTCTGAGTTGCCATATCAAGTTAATAAAGCAAACTTAATTGAAAAAATTGCTGACTTAGTTCGCTCTGGAAAATTAAACGACATTTCGAATCTACGGGACGAATCGGATAGAGACGGAATGCGTGTGGTTATTGAGTTAAAACGCGATGGACAACCAGCTGTAGTTTTAAATCAATTATTTAAGCATACACAAATGCAAGTAACATTTGGTGTTATTATGCTTGCAATTGTAAAAGGAATTCCAAAAGTATTAACTCTTCAAGAAATGATTATGCATTACGTAAATCACAGAATGGATGTTTTAATTCGTAGAACAAAATATGAATTAGATTCTGCTGAAAGACGAGCACATATTTTAGAAGGTTATATAATTGCTCTCGATAATATTGATGAAGTAATTAAAACAATTAGAGGATCGAAAGATGCTGAGACTGCAAGAAACAGTCTTATGAAAAAGTTCAAATTGACAGAGGTTCAAGCAAAAGCAATTTTGGATATGCGTCTGCAAAGGCTTACAGGGCTTGAGCGTCAGAAAATTGAAAACGAGTATAAAGAAATAATAAAATTAATTGAAAAACTTCAAGGTATTTTGGATAACGAAGAAAGACGTTATACAATTATTAAAACTGAATTGATTGAAGTAAGAGATAAATTTGGCGACGAAAGACGAACAGAAATAATTCACGATCCAAAAGAATTTTCACTTGAAGATATTATTGCAGAAGAAGATGTTGTTATTACTATTTCACATAGTGGATTTATTAAAAGAATTCCAGTAAGTGGATATAGAAAACAAGGACGTGGTGGCAGAGGTGTTACCGGTGCTGGCACTAAGGATGAAGACTTTATTGAGCATATGTTTATAGCATCTACTCATCACTACATAATGTTCTTCACAGATCTTGGTAGAGCATATTGGTTAAAGGTTCATGAAATTCCAGAGGCTGGTCGTGCTGCACGCGGACGCTCAATTATCAATCTACTTGAGAAAGATAAAAATGATAAAATTACAGCATTTGTAACAGTTAAAGAATACTCCGACGACAAATATCTAGTAATGGCAACTAAAAACGGAACTATTAAAAAAACAGTTCTTTCTGCATATGCAAATGTTCGCAAAGGTGGAATTAATGCTATCAATTTAATTCCTGGCGATAAACTTTTGGCTGTTAAATTAACTGATGGCAACAACCATATTATCATTGGAACAAAATCTGGAATGGCTATCCGCTTTGAAGAAGAAAAAGTTCGTAGCATGGGTAGAACATCTACAGGTGTTAGAGGAATTAGACTTTCTGCTGGTGACGAAGTTGTTGGATTTATAGTCGTACGTAGTGTTTCAACTCTTCTTGTTGTTACCGATAAAGGATACGGAAAACGTAGTAACATTGAAGATTATCGTATTACTAACCGTGGAGGCAAGGGAGTTAAAACCATTAAGGCTGGTGATAAAAACGGAAATCTAATGGCACTAATGGAAGTTAATGACAAAGATGAGTTAGTTATTATTACAACGAAAGGAATGGTAATTCGTCAAGGCGTAAAAGCAATACGTGTTATGGGGCGTAACACACAAGGCGTTAGAGTTATTAACCTTAAAGACGGTGACTCAATTGCTGATATTGCAAAAGTTGTTGTTGAGGATGTAAATGGTAACGGTAATGGAAATACAGAAAACACAGAAACTAATATTGACGAAGAGCCCACATTATAAAATTGTAACAAAGTTTTATTGATGGTTATTCTATTATTATAAAAGAAAGCCGTGAATTTTATTCACGGCTTTTTTGGTTTTAAAATTGCATTTATTAGTTTAAATTTATACGTAACTCATTATAAAACTGAATTGTTTAATAACTCACTATGCTTTTTCCCTTCCAAACTTATGAAATAGACTTGGAAGCACAATCATATTTAATGCCGTTGATGTAAAAAGACCTCCAAGAATTACAATTGCCATTGGTGCTTCTATTTCTTTGCCGGGCTCACCTCCACCAAGAGCAAGTGGCACTAAAGCAAGTGCGGCAGTTATTGCAGTCATTAAAACGGGATTTAATCTTTCAATTGAACCTTGAATAATGGCTTGAGTAAATTCCTTTCCTTCCTCTAAAAGATGCTTATAATGAGAAATCATTAATATTCCGTTACGAGTAGCAATACCGAACAGAGTAATAAATCCAACCAGTGAAGCAACACTAATAATTCCATCAGTAAAATAAACCGACCATACGCCGCCAATAAGAGCAAGTGGTAAATTTACAAGAATAAATAGAGCGTAATTAAATTTTCCGAATTGAAAGTAAAGTATTAGAAATATTATGCCGATAGAAACTAAACTTAGAAGAGTAATTATTCTGGTTGCTTCTTGTTCGCTCTCGAATTGACCACCGAATTCAACAAAATATCCTTGAGGAAAATTAACATTATTATCAATGTTAATTTTCATTTCATCAACAACACTTCTAAGATCTCTTCCAGATACATTTGCTTGAACAACTATTTTTCTTTGAACATTTTCGCGACTTATTCGGTTAGGCCCCTTTTCATTAACAATTGTAGCCAATTGAGATAATGGAACTTTTACTCCAACAGGAGTATCGAATAATGCAGATTGAATTTTGTTAATATTACCACGGTTCTTTTCATCGAAACGAACAACCAGATCAAAAATATTTTGACCTTCTCGTATTTCCGTAGCGACTTCACCATTGAAAGCAATATCAATCGCTTCTGCTAACTGTCCTACAGTAACGCCATAACGAGCCATTGCAGTACGATTGAATTTTATTTTTGTTTGAGGCACTTCAACTTCTTGTTCTACGGAAACGTCAACTGCTCCTTCTACTTTCAGCATTTCTTCTTTAACAGAATTAGCTAGAGTGCGAAGCTGTTGTAGATTTGCTCCAAAAAGCTTAACAGCTATATTGGCACGGGTTCCCGAAAGCATATGATCAATTCTATGTCCTATTGGTTGACCGATTATTATATTCGTTCCTGGTACAGCACTAAGAGAATTTCTTAATTCTGTAATAAACTCTTCTTTGTTCCTTCCATTTAATTCAAAGCGAACGTCCATCTCTGCACCGTTTACACCTTGTGCGTGTTCGTCAAGCTCAGCTCTTCCGGTTCTACGGGCAGTTGACTTAACTTCTGGATGAGAAAGAATTATTTCTTCTGCTAAATTGCCAATTTTATTCGATTCTTCTAATGAAGTTCCCGGAAGCGTTACCATACCTAGAGTTAATGAGCCTTCATTAAATTCAGGAAGAAAAGATCTTCCGAGAAATGGTATTACAGCAATTGTCAGTGCAACAGCTATTACTGAAGTTGTGAGAATCGTTTTAGGATGCTTTAATGTTTTACGTAAAGTTTTTTCATAAAAAGATTTTAATTTCTCTACATGCCAAGCATCACCATCTTTTTTCATAAAGTTAGCTTTAGGCAGCAGATAATAGGCTAAAGCTGGTGTTATAGTTAACGCTACAAATAATGAAGCAAAGATAGATGTAACATAAGCATAACCCATAGGTCTCAATAATCGTCCTTCAACACCACTTAAAAAGAATAATGGTAGAAAAACAACAACAATAATTAAAGTAGCATTTACTATTGGTGCACGAATTTCTTTTGAAGCTTCAAAAATAACTGTGATTGGCTTTAATCTTTCGCTTTCAGGCTTTAATGTGTTTTCTTTCAAACGCCTGAAAGCATTTTCTACATAAATAATTGCATCATCAACCAGAGCACCAATGGCAATAGCAATTCCGCCCAAAGTCATAGTATTAATCATTATATCAAATATCTGAAAAACGATAATAGTGATTATAATAGAAAGTGGAATGGCTAGTACAGAAATAAAGGTTGTCCTAAAATTCCACAAAAATAGGAAAATCACAATTATTACAAGTATAGCTCCGTCCCTTAATGCTCCAAGCAAATTGCTGATGGATGTGTTTATAAAATCAGCTTGTTTGAAAATGTTTGAATCGATTAAAATTCCAGGAGGAAGAGTCTGCTGAATTTCAGCGAGAACAATCTCAATCTTTTCCGTCAACTCAATTGTATTTGCTTGTGGTTGCTTCTGAATAGTTAATATGATGGAAGGCTTTCCATTTGTTGAGCCCTCGCCGAATTTTACTGCAGCCCCAATTTTAACTTCGGCAATATCTTTCATTAGAATAGGAACATTATTGTGAACGGCAACAACACAATTAGCGATATCTTCAATAGTTTCAACTCTTCCAATTCCTGTAATAAAATATTCACTACCGGAATCCATATATGAACCGCCGGAAGAATTTTCGTTGGATTCTTCAGCTGATTTCATCACTTGGTTTAATGTAATATTGTATGATGCAAGTTTCTCAGGTGAAACAAATATCTGATATTGTTTTACCACACCCCCTATTTGTACTATTTGCGAAACACCATTTATTGAAAGAATTCTTCGCCTAATATCAAAATCTGCAATTGTTCTTAAATTCATAACATTAAGATTTTGTGGATTATTGTTTTCATCAATGCTTAAACCAACAAGCATAATCTCGCCCATAACAGAAGATATTGGATTCAGAACGGGATTGTCAACTCCTTTAGGCAAATTAGCTGCGGCATTCTGAATTTTTTCGTTCACAATTTGTCGGGCACGAAAAATATCAGTACCCCAATCAAATTCTACCCAAACAATTGAAAAGCCAGTTGCACTTGATGAGCGAACTCGTCTTACATCAGAAGCTCCATTCACAGCAGTTTCAATTGGGAAAGTAACCAAAGCTTCAACTTCTTCGGCAACCATTCCATGAGCTTCTGTCATTATTGTTACGGTTGGTGCTGTTAAATCGGGAAACACATCAACAGGTAAATCTATTGCGATATACGTCCCGAATACTATTAGCAGAATGGCTGATAAAAGTACGATCAACCTTTTCTGAAGTGAAAATAAAATTAATTTATCAAACATTATTTCTCCAATTTTTTAATGAACGTGACCTTGACCAATTGCAGATTCTGGTGAGAGTGCAGCCAGCCTAACTTGATATGCACCAATTGTAACTACTCTTTCTCCAGCATTCAAACCATCTATTATTTGAACAAAGCCACCGTCTACAATTCCGGTTTTAAGAATTCGTTTTTCAAATGCTTCACCTTCGGATTGAACGTAGGCTGTTTGTAGTCCGTCTTCGTTAATTATTGCACTTTCTGGAATTGAGAGATATTCGTTTGCTTCACCAACTTTAATAAAAACCTCGGCGTACATTCCAACCTTAATTTTGCTTTTAGGATATTGAAATTCAAAATAAACTGGTAAAGTTCTATTCTCTTTATTCAAACTAGCAGCTACGGATAATTTTTTCCCATTTAATAAACTTATTTTATATTCATAATTCAAACCTTCAACTTTGAAGGAAGCATCTACTGAGTTGTTGGCAGTTTCAAATTTAGACGATGGGATGTTCGCCTTCAATATCAATTCTTTTGAATTAAGTATTGTAAACAATTCTTGTCCACTAATAATTTGATCACCCAGGTTGAAATTTATATTTTCGACGTAACCCTCTATTGGAGCGAGAATTGAATAACCACTTTCGGATATATTTATTTGATCGAGTAGAGAATTATAGCTAGCTTGTTTAGATTCCAGATCAAACTTAGCTTCATCCAGGCGTTTTTGAGAAATGGCTTTTTTGTTGATCAAATTTTGTGCTCTTTCGTATTCTGATTTTGCAAGAATAAAATCATTTTTATTTTTTTGAATATTGACGCTGGCGTTTGCAGAGGCGGAGATATTTAATAAAACGTCACCTTCCTTTACAAAAGAACCAATTGAGTTTAAATTCTTATTGTTTTTACTCAACACAACACCTTCAATTGGAGAAACAACTTTAGAAAACAAACCAGGTTTTTCATTTATTTCACCTGTTACAACAACGGAGGTTTGCATTTTTCTTTTAGTTACTAGCTCATTCGCAAAATCAATCTTCCATTGTTGTTCTTTTAAGAAAGAAATATTTGAAGAAGATTCATCGTCTACGTGTGGGATTTCACTTTCTGATGCATGTACTTTTACATCATTAACTAGAATTTTATCAGAAACTTGTTTCCCTTTTAGAGTAATTATCATTTTATAATTACCAGGCTCGCTGAATTTTACAACCGGTATATAAATTCCGGCACGAGTTGGTTTCTCTTCAATAATTGAGAACTGTTTTCCGTTTTCATTAATAAACTCAACATTCAAGACGCCTTCAGTTATAGCTTTAAAATTTTTCAATTCAGATAAATGAATAAGAAAATTTGCATCGATATTAACTATTAGTGCTGGATATTCCAAAAATATCTCTGTTGAATCTGTATATTGTGTAACAGCAGTTCCGTCGTATTGATGAATCTCTGTCACTTGTTCGTGATCATGCGAGCAACTGACAATGAAGAATAGCATAGAAATGATCATTATATTATAAATAGATTTTAACATATCGTTTACCTTAATTATTGTTTTCGTTAAAATTGATTATTTTTGTTGCAACTTGCCTTTCGAGATCAAAAACACTTTTAAATAAATTTACTTCGAGTTGGTTAAATAAAATAATACCATTTACGTAAGCATTAAGTCCGTCAATAAATTCAACCAAAGAAATTTCTCCTTGCTCGTACGAATAAGCTGCGGAACTAAATATATTTTGAAATTCAAAACCGACTTGGGCTTTATATAGTTCATTATTTGCGGAATATCTATTATATGCTTCAGATATTTCTGCCTTTATTCTCTCAATTAAAAAAGCTTTTTTATTTTCAAGTAGACTTAAGCCAATTTCAGCTTGCTGAATACCAATCTGATTGCGATTAAATAAAGGAATTTCAAAATCGACCTGTAAAATTGTTCCGCTCAAATCGTCTGTTTGTTTCTTATAACCAGCGGTTAAATTAATGTTTGGAATAACCTTCAATTTATTATGCGATAGAAACAAGTTTTCGCTTTCAACTAAAAGCGAGGAAGCTTTAATATCATTTCTGTTTTGAATTGCAAGGTTTATCAATTCTTCTTTTGTGAAATTTAAGTCTGATTTTAATTCAGGAGATTCGATTGATAGATCCTCATTAATACCATATCCTATGAGCAATTTTAAATTGTTTTGATAATTCCTTTTTTGTAAATCAATTTCAGAAAAAATTGATTTTAGTTGGTTTAGCTCAAGTAAAATACGTTGCAATTCGTATTCTGAAATGTCACCTTCCTGAACTCTATATTTAGCAGTTTTAGCCAAATCCGATAGCTTCAACAAGGTGGAGTTTAGGCTTTTAGTTAAAAGAGTATAATTATGAAGAGCTGAATATATCTCTCTCACTTTAAAAGTTAGGTTTAATTTTTTATGATCCAGAAAATATTTTTGAGCCTCGAGAATATTATTCTTGGATTCAATATTAGACCAGCGTTCCCATAGGAAATTAATTGGGATTGATCCCGATGCTGTCCATTCGCCGAATTTGAAAGAATCGTCTTTCAAATCTTCACGCGAGTATGAAAAAATTGGATTAGGTAATTGAGATGAATTGCTAAGATTCAATTCTGAATTCTGAATGTTTGCATTTTGCTCATGAATCTCAATATTATTTATTAATGAAAGCTTAATTGCCTCATCAATAGTTAGGTTGTTCTGTGCATTAATTGATATAAATAATATAGCAGTAAGCACAATCAAGAGATGATAAAATCTCACGATTCCTCCGATTAATAGTTATAAAATGTTATTTAATACTGGTAAGCTTAAGCTATAGGGGGCGAAACATTTGTTGCAGTGTTAATTGATTTCTCCCATTGTGAGAGTACAGTAGGATTATTAATTAAATTCCTGGTTGACACTATTTCCGAAATATCCGGGGAGTAAAATTGAATTGAATAAAAAGCATAAACGTGGTTAATTTGAAATGTTCGTGATTGACTAGTAAAAACAGTTGAAACTATTTGAATATGATTATGATTCGTTTCGCCTAAAGAACAATGAGTCGTGCAAAATAAATCATCATCATGTACGTTGTCTAATAAATTTGAATGTGATTTTGTTACATTTTCTTGGTTGTATTCTGCATAACCGTGATGATGATGAAAAAAAGGCGAGAATAAAAAGAAGCTTAAATAAAAAAGCGAAATTGTATAAACGAGTGGACGATATTTTTGTAAGTAATTTATCATAAATTTGAATGCAAATATAACGTTTTTTTCCGAAAAGAAAATCTATTAAAAATAATATGCTGTTGTGAAAAAATGTTTATTCTTTTTGGATGACTCATTATTAAAATATAATTTAACATACAAAATATATTTAAAAATTATTGTAATCACTGATTACAAAGGAGTAATAAAATGTCACACAATAAAAATCTTGCATTTGACACCAAGTGTATTCATTCTGGAATTAGAGAATATGAACACGGTCCAGTAGTTCCACCAATTTATCAAACATCAACATTTAAGTTTGAGTCTGCCCAGCATGGCGGCTCTTTATTTAAAGGCGAACAAAAAGGATATATTTATACAAGAATGCTTAATCCAACAATAGAAGCCATGGAAGACGCAATTTCAGCATTAGAGAACGGACACAAAGCTCTTGGATGTGGAAGTGGAATGGCAGCAGTTCACACAGTATTTTCAGCTCTTCTTTCTGCTGGCGATCATATTGTTTGTTCAGAAGCCGTTTATGGTCCAACAGTAACTTTGCTTAAAACAATTTTTGCAAAATTTGGAGTGGAAACCACTTTTGTTGATGCATCAAATTTAGATGCAATTAAAAGTGCAATTATGCCAAACACAAAAGTTGTTTATATTGAAACACCAGGAAACCCAACTCTTGCAATTGCAGATTTAGAAGGTGCAGCTAAAATAGCTCACGAAGCCAATGCGCAGCTTGTTGTTGATAACACATTTATGTCCCCAGCATTGCAAAAGCCATTTGATTTTGGGGCAGATGTTATTCTTCATAGTTTAACAAAATTTCTTAACGGTCACGCAGATGTTATAGGAGGAATTATTATTGTTAAAGATGAAGAAACTTACAAACATTTTAGAAAAACATTAAATCAAACTGGTGGAGTAATTGATCCATTCAATTCTTTCTTAGTTCATCGTGGATTAAAAACTCTTGCAATTAGAATGGAACGTCATTCAATTTCTGCTCAAAAAATTGCCGAGTGGTTAGAATCGCATCCTAAAATTGAGTGGGTACGCTATCCTGGATTAAAATCGCATCCTCAATATGACATTGCACAAAGACAGCACAACGCTCAAGGTGGAATGATTACATTTGAAGTTAAAGGCGGTTTCTCTGCTGGCGAAACCTTGATGAACACAGTTAAACTTTCACAATTAGCAGTAAGTCTTGGTGGAGTAGAATCATTAATACAACATCCTGCTAGCATGACTCACGCTTCAATGGGAAAAGAAATTAGAGAAGAAGCTAACATTACAGATGGCTTAGTTCGTTTTTCTGTTGGAATTGAAAATGTTGAAGATATTATTGCCGATTTGGAACAAGCATTAGATAAAGCATAGTTTCTTAATATTTTAAAACCCCATCACAAACGATGGGGTTTTAAATTTAGTAGCAATATAGATTATATATTTTCTTCTCTTATTTGCATATATGATTGTGGATGTAAACAGGCTGGGCATATTTCAAGTGCTTCTTCGCTTTCATATACATATCCACAATTCAAACATTTCCACCAGACTTTTCCATCTTTCATAAAGACAGCATCCTCTGAAATATTTTGGAGTAGTTTAAGATATACTCTCTCGTGTTCTTCTTCTACTTTTGCAATCATTCTAAATGCTTTTGCAATTTGAGGAAATCCTTCTTCTTCAGCAATTTTAGCAAATTCAGGATATAACTCAGTCCATTCTTCGTTTTCACCCTCTGCAGCTGCTTTTAAGTTTTGTTTTGTTGTTCCAATTATACCAGCAGGAAATGTGGCTGTAATTTCAGTCATTCCTCCTTCTAAAAACTTAAAGAAACTTTTTGCATGTTCTTTTTCTTGATTTGAAGTTTCTTGAAAAATTCTTG
>JAQICK010000285.1 GCA_027858595.1 Melioribacteraceae bacterium | reverse complement strand
CTTATAAGACCCAATGTCTTTCTGTTTATACTATAAACTGTTTTTTAAAACATAAATCTCTGTTTTTTCTAAACACCTATCTAACGCAAATCCAAAACTCTTCATTAGTTTAATTGATTTTATGTTATTTGGGTCAACCTCACCTTCTATTATAGATAGTTTCATTTCCTCAAAACCAAATCGAACAATTTCTGTCACAACCTCTTGCATAACACCAATGCCTTGAAATTTTGGAACAAGCTCAAACCCAATCTCCGCCTTTGTTCCGTCTTTGGAAATTTGCCAAAGCGTTATTGTTCCAATAATTTCTGAATTGTTTTTTTTACATATTCCCCAATAAACAAGGTCGTTCTTAGAAATTCCAGTATTAATTTTTTTAACAAACAACAAAGCTTCGTCAACAGATTTTGCAATGGGTCTATCTAGATATTTTCCAATGGATTTATCTGATCGGATTTCCAAAATTTTTTCTGCATCATATTTATTGAGTCTACGTAGTGAATATCTATTTGTTGCTAATTCTGGAAATGGGGAGAAGTTCATAGTGTTCATATTTCTATTATTCCAAATTGAAAAATTTATTAAGCACACATGCTAGTTACTGCGGTCTTTTTTGTTTTCTTCTTCTAAAATTTCATAATACTTCTTAATTAATTCTTCATAATCTTTTGAATAACCCTCGTTGATTATTTTCATTAATTCATCTTTAATTTTATTCATTTCGGAGTTTAATTTTAACTCCTCTGGTGATTTTCTGTTAAAATTTTTGCTACTATTTGATTCTCTGTTTTTCTCAAAATCCCTTTCGTTTATTGACCTCTGGGCATCCAACAATTTAGATAGAATTTTATTTTGGCTCTGGATAAGGTCATCATCTATTTTATCAGTGTTCATATTTGTTATTACTTCTCTCATCTCTTCCAGAATTTTTTCTAAGTTTGAAGTTAGAGTTTTTGAATCCCCTCTTTCTTTGCTTTCTTTATTTAACTCTTCAAGAGATTTTCGAATCATTTCTTGTTGTTGAGATAGACGTTGCATACCAGCTTGTTGCTGTGGAGTAAGTTTTCCGCCTTGTTTTAATTGCTGAGTTAACTGGTTAAGTCCCATTTGCTGTTGCGACATTTGTTGCATTTGTTGCATCATCGAAGGCATTCCGCCGCCTTGCCCACCGCCATTCATCATTTGCTCCATATTTCCTTTCATCATTGATGCGGCTTCATTCAGATATTTCATAGCACCTGTTTGACCAGCCATTGCCATTGAACTATTGTTGTTTTGCATTGCCTGCATAGCGCTGTTCATTTCTTTGTTTGCATTACCAAGGGCTTTTCCCATTTCGGGTGTAATTGCAAAAGTCTTTTGCGATAACTCTGACATACTTTTCAGAGTTTTATCTAATCCATCCGAAATTTCTTTTTGTTTTTGTAGGTTTTCTAAATTTTGTTTGCTGTTCGGATTACTCTTTTCCATGCTGTTTTTTAAAGCTTCCTCCTCTTTAGAAAGCGAAAGTAAATTATTTATGCCTTTCATCATTTCAAAGAGAACTTGCATTTGGTTTTGTTGCTGCATTTGCTCCTGCACTTGCTGCATTTGGTTTTTCATCTGCTCCATATTTTGAGAAAGCTGCTGCATCTGATCCATTGCTTCCATCTTCATATTTTGTTGAAGCATCTCATCCATTTTCTTGGATAGCTCTTCGTTTTTTTGAGACTCCATTTCTTTTTGAAGTTCATCCATTTTATCGTTTGGCATCTCCTTAAACTCGCTCATTTTATCTTGAAGCTTTTCCATCTCCTTTTTGAGCTGTTCAAATTGCTTAGTTGTTTTTTCTTTTTTCTTAGTTAAATCATTTTTCTCCGACTCATTTGAAAGATCGCTTTTTTCTGTTTCCTTTTTTAACTCATCAATCTCTTTTTGAAGCTCCTCTGTTCTCTTTATTACTTCATCCATTTTTTGTTCAATCTGAATACGCTTAAGAAGATTTACCGTTCGTTCAATACTTTTTTTGAACATTTCTTCGTCAAACTTCATATCATCAAGTGACTGCTGTGCTTTATCCCTATTCATGTTTTCCATCTGCTTCTGCAATTGCTCCATAGCGTTTTTCATGTCTTCGCTATTCATATCATCCATCAATTTTTGCAGTTCATTGTATTTTTCCAATGTTTCTTTGGAAAGTAGATTGTTGTCGTCTAAGTTCTTTTTTGTTTCATCTATTTTCTTTTGTGCTTCTTCTATTTGATTCTGTAATTTTTCAAATCGCTCTGCTGTTTCCTCAATTTTTTTCTTCTCGTCCCACGTTATTTCTTTATCGTCTTTTTTTAATTCGTTGCTTAATTTTTTCATGTCCTCTTTGAGTTTTTCGGCTTCCTTTAGAGTCTCCTCTAAATCGACCTGGGCTTCTTCCTGAACTACTTCTGCATTTTTAAACAGCTCTTCCATTGTAGGAACACGGAGTTGGAAAACATTAGATTTAGCAGACTTTGGTCCACTTATATTATCATTATCAAAAACCTCAAAATAGAATGATATAATATCTCCTGAAGCCAACATCATATTGGATAGACTCCAAGCATAAAAAACATTTTGATTTGCTTCGTTTTCTCTAAGCGGAATAATTATTTTTGAATAGTTTTCTTCTGCTATTCCAAAGCTTGTTGTAGTTAGTTTATGGTTGAGTGTTAGTTTTCTAAATCCAAAATCGTCTTTAATTTTTATTTCTGTATTCACTAGCTCGGCTTTTGTTAATATAATATCTCCCTCTGGTTGTATAATTTCTATTTCAGGAAATAAATCCAATTTGCTTTTTATCGTGTATTCAATTGGGTTATCATTGCTGTTGCCATTAACATCCACTATTATAATTTTATAGTTTTTGTCTTTTAATATTTGAAAATCTATTTTTCCTATATTTTGATTTATATTTATTTTCTTTTTTATACTATCACTAAAAAGCACACTTCCATTCTTAAGTTCTTTATTTGAAACCACATTCATATTAATTTTGCTTCCAACAAGAGCAAAAACATTTCCGTTATCTTTTTGAATTGTGCTTTCTAATTTGGAGTATCTTGGCGGTGTAATTTTTAATTCCAGTCTACTAATAATAGGCTTATCTATTACTGTAATTATAAATTCATTGCTTTTTATATCTTCGACTTGTACAAAATATTTTGTTGTGTTTGCTATAGAATTAATTGAATAAGTAAAAACATCGTTCGAATCAGGAGTGAGTGTTGTTTTTTGATAGCTTTGATTCTCTTTGTCCTTAATGAATAGAGATATAAACGAGGGACTTCCTCCAATAACGCTTGCTTTAATTAAAACCCTTTCACCTTTAGTAACCGTTGTGTTTTCTGGTTCAATATAGAACTGATACTTTTGCGGTATTATATATTCTTTAGAATAGTTTAATGTTTTAATAGTGGAATATCTTAGGGATGGAAAAGAGGAAAACAATATAACCACTGCTATTACTGACATTGAGGCAATTAGAGCAGTTTGTTTTAGCACCCCAAAGGATATTACTGAATTAAAATTATATTTTTCTGTTTTTTCTAACTGTGAAAAAATTGCTGCTTTAGCTAATTCGGATTTGTGTGTGTCTTCATAAAGTTGGATTGTATTTAAAAGTTTATCGTCTATTTCTGAAAAATGTTTTCCGACAAATTGAGCTAGATTATTAAAATCTTTTTTTTCTGTAGATTTAAACAGATTCGCCATTGGGATAACAAGCAAAACAATAAATGCAAAAACAAAAACAACTACTCCAGCAAAAAAAAGTATTGTTCTATCTTTAACTGAATTTAACCCTAACAATTCAAGGGTTGGAAGAGTTATGTTAATTACAAATGCAACAAGAACCAACAACAATAGACCTTTTAGTAAATCAATAAATTTAATTTTTCTATTTAGTTGCTTTAATCTTGATTTTACTTTATCTATTTCAATGTCAATTTTATTCAAAATAATTTAGTTAGTTAATGAATAAATAATTATGTTTGTTCCAAACCGTAAGGCTTCCAACCGTTTATTTTCTGGATTATTATGAACCTCTTTATCAACCCAGCCATCACTAGGATTGCTTTCAAAAGTATAATAAACAGCTAGTCTCTCTCCTACGAACAGACCAAACCCTTGTGGTGGCTTGTTGTTGTGCTCGTGTGTTTTAGGAGGACCAAACTCAAAGTCAAATAAGGAATGATAAATTTTATGATTAAATGGAAGCTCAATAAAATTTTGATTAGGAAAAACTTTTTTGAATTCTCGTCTTATTGGTTTGTCCATTCCATAATCATCGTCAATATATATAAACCCTCCACGCTCTATATATGTTTTTAACCTCTTAACTTCACTCTCTGAAAACACAATATTCCCGTGACCTGTAATAAAAAGGAATGGAAAATTAAAGATGTCGTCGCTTGAAACTTCAACGAAAACGTATTCTGGATTAACTTTTATTGTCGTTTCATTTTTAACAAAATTTAATAAGTTAACTTCTGCCGAAGGGTCGTTATACCAATCACCGCCTCCACTGTATTTTAATCTTGCTATTTGAAACCCTGACTTTGATTGGGAGAATATCTCTACAAAAAACAGAACCATTATTACCAGTATTGTTTTATATGAAAACTTATTCATGATTGTTTTTTGTTTACCCTTAATACTTCTAATGTTTTTTCCAATTTCTCATCCTCGTTTCTTAATTCAACCTCAAAATTATTTAATTCTCTTCTCTTTTTATAATTTTTTCGTAGCGAATCAAAATGTTTGCTTTTTACTGACTCTTCCATTTCTAAGCTAGGTCTCATTAAAGAATCATCATCCATTACATTATATGATTTATTGAATAATTTTTGGAAAACTTTTTCAACTGTTTCCTTCTCAACAACATCTATTTTGCTATCAACAACTTTTTCTAAAAATGGTTTCCATGTTTTTTCTACTTTTAAAAAAGTGCAAAGTGCCTCATAAACTAATTTCGTTCCGTTAACTTTTCCTTCAAACGAATATCCTGCAATGTGTGGCGTTCCTATTTCTATTAAATCAAACAACTCCGAATCAAAATTTGGTTCTGTTTCCCAAACATCTAAAACTGTATTGATGTCGTTTTTGTTTTTTAATCTTTTTTTCAATGCTTCGTTACTTATAACTGGTCCTCGTGAAGAATTAATAATAATTGCTTTTTCTTTTAATAGTTCAATATTCTCGTCATTCAAAAGATGAACTGTTTTATCAATTCCTTCAACATTAAGTGGAACATGAAAAGTGATAATATCGCACTTTAGTGCTTCTTCTAGAGTAGAAAATATATTTGTCTCTGTTTTTCTTTCAAGCGGAGGATCATTTATTATTACTTTCATTCCAAGAGCTTTTGAAATTTTTACAACTTTGGTTCCAATGTTTCCATAACCCACAACGCCAATGCTCTTTTCAGAGAAATCAAAATTATACTTATTTGAAAAATAAGTAATTGCCGAAAAGACATATTCTGCTACCGAATAAGAGTTACACCCAGAAGCACTTGAAAATTGAATGTTGTTTTTCTGTAAGTAGTTTTCATCTATGTGGTCGGTTCCAATTGTTGCGGTTGCCACAAATTTTACTTTTGTGTTTTTAAGTAACTCTTCGTTCACGTTTGTTATTGAGCGGACTATTAAAATATCTGCATCTAATAAAACTTGATTTGTAATTTCTCTTCCGTTTAAAAATATTGTTTCGCCAAAAGAACTAAATGCTTCTTTTGCTTGAACTATATTTTCATCTATTACTAATTTCACTTAATACAATTCCTACATAAAATTTTATTTTCTGTTTTATACTCAGATTGCTAATCTGTTCTACGTGTTTTTGTTTTACTTTTTGTGAGAAATTTTTAATTCTCGAACATCTATTTCCAAGTCTTCATCTTCCCAATCATATTTTTTGTAAATGTTTTTCTTTCGGAAAATGTATGCTGTTAATATACCAGTAATAAAACCAAACAAATGAGATTCCCACGAAACCCCTTCCTTTGTTGGAAATATTCCATAAGTCATTCCGCCATAAATAAATATTGTTAATACACTTAGCGTAATTGCTCTTTTATCCTTTTTGAAAATTCCACTAAAAAAGAGGAATGAAAACAAGCCGTAAACTATTCCGCTAGCACCAATATGATAATTTTCTCTTGCAAAAAACCAAACTAATAGATTAGTTAAAAAATATATTAATACAACAACTCTCTTAGAACCTATTGGATAGAAATAGAAAATTGAGGTTCCCAACACAAAAAGTGGAATTGCGTTTGAGTAAAGATGTTCTAAATTTGAATGTATTAATGGTGCGGTTAAAATTCCTACTAATCCTAAAGCGTTGCGTGGTAAAATTCCAAGATGTACAAAATTTAAATCAAATAAATATCCAGTAATTTCTATTGCAGTAATTATAAAAAGAAAGAGAAAAGGAAGCTTTATAC
>JAQICK010000009.1 GCA_027858595.1 Melioribacteraceae bacterium | reverse complement strand
AACACTCTCCGCTTCCTCAACGAGATAAACATCATGTAAACATGCGTATAACCACACTTGCTATTGGCATCCTTCAATTTGAATTTTGTCGGTTCTAAATTCTTCTGGAAATTCTTTTAAGTCTCTTCCAAACTTTATTAAAAGGGCATACTTTTCATCCCATTCTGTAATCTCTTCAAACTCAGTTACAATTTCGTTTTGGATCTCTTTAATAGTCATAGTTTCTCAAATTTTATTTGTAAATATACAAATCTTTATAAAGACATATTATCCCATATCTAGCTCTTTTTTAACTTAATAGTTTGAATTGTTTTGCAATCTATAAGGAGTAATATTAACTTTTGTGTCCCGTTTTATGAGTAATAGGTTTTATTAAAGAATAGATATTCGAGAAAGGTTTGAGGAAGTAATGAAGTTATTTAAGATTTTGATATTTGGACTATTTTTAGTCTTAATCACCGGTTGTTCTGACACAACTAAAAAGTCGCCTAAAAATATTATAATATTTATTGGTGACGGAATGGGTTATAATCATGTTGATGTAGCAAGTTTTTATCAATTTGGTGAAACTGGAAAACAAGTCTATGAAGCATTTCCAGTTAAAATGGGAATGAGTACATATATGGTTGGGGGAGAGGTTTATAATCCTGATTCTGTTTGGGTTAATTTCAATTATGTAAAAAAGAAACCAACTGATTCCGCTGCATCAGGAACTGCAATAGCCACTGGAACCAAAACGTATAAGTCTGGTGTATCCGTTGATTCAGCAAAAATGAAATTGTTAACAGTTTTGGATAGAGCTGAATTAATTGGAAAATCAACAGGAGTTGTTTCTACAGTTCCATTTAGTAATGCTACACCAGCTTCATTTGTTGCACACAACGAAAGTAGATACAACTACAGAGAGATTGCTAAAGAAATGATTATGGAAAGCAAAGTGGATGTAATTATGGGTGGTGGGCATCCGTTGTTTAATCCTGATGGAAGCCATATTAAATCTCACGAAAAGAGAGTTGTAGGCGAAAAAGAAAGCTACGATTTGGAACTAAGTAATCAAATGGGCAACTCAAACAATGAGGAAGTTTACAGATATGTTGGTGGAAAAGTTGTCTGGAATTTATTGGTTGAAGGTAATGCCGGAAGTGATGCTGACAACGATGGAATTGATGATCCTTGGGACTTCATTCAAGATAGAGATGTATTTCAAAAATATGGAAGTGGTGAAACGCCAAAGAGAGTTCTTGGAGTTTTTAAAAGCGGACAATCGACACAAGTTGAGCGTGTAAATACATTGGATGCTGGAAAACCTTTTTCGGCTCCCTTGAATATTGAAGTTCCAACATTAGAAGAAATGACTAATGCTTCAATTAATATTTTGGATGATAATCCAAACGGATTTGTAATGATGGTTGAAGGTGGAGCAATCGATTGGGTTGCACACTCCAATTTATTGCACAGAACAATTGAGGAAATAATAGATTTTAATAAAGCCGTTGAAGCCGCATGTAATTGGGTTGAAAAAAACAGTAGTTGGAATGAAACACTAATAATTGTTACAGCAGATCACGAAACAGGATATCTTATTGGACCAGGTTCAAACAAAGTTGATGCTCAAACAACCGAAGAAAAATGGAAACCAATTGTTGGAAATAGCAAAGGCAAACTTCCTTCTGTAGAATGGTTTTCGAAAGATCACACAAATTCGTTAGTTCCATTCTATGCAAAAGGTGCTGGAAGTTCCAACTTCAGAGATGTAATTAAAGGCAATGATAATGTTCGCGGAAGTTACATTGATAATACTGATATTGGAAATGTAGTATCAGATTTTCTTTTGAGCGATGAAAACTAAAAAAGAGGAAATGTCTTTTAAGCGACAATTATATTCGTATGTTTGTTATATCTTTATAAAACAATATAGGAGCAATGTCATGAAAAAAATACTTTCTACTTTAATGCTAGTTGTAGTTTTCAGTTCTACCATTTTTTTAGTTGGCAGACCTTTTAGAACCTCTAAAGTTCCACATGGTTCAAATTTTTCGTGTAACACATGTCATACAAACGGAGGTGGTTCGCAGCTTAATGCTTTTGGGTTGGTAGTAGAATCAAAAGTAACTCCTAATGGAACAGAGAGCTTTTGGACACCTGAACTAGCAGCACTCGATTCAGACGGTGATGGATTTACAAATGGTGAAGAACTTCAAGACCCTAACGGATCTTGGATTGAAGGAACTCCTAATCCTGGTAATGCAATTCTTGTAACAAATCCTGGTGATGCAAACAGCATTCCAACTTCTATATTTGATGAAAGCAATGTCTTTACGTTTCAGTTAGCTCAAAATTATCCTAATCCATTTAATCCTAGCACATCAATAAGATACGAGCTTAAAGATTCAAGAGTCGTAACATTAAAAATTTATAATTCCTTAGGTCAAGAAGTTAAAACTTTAGTTAATAAGCTACAAAGTGCTGGAATATACGAAGTTAATTTTAACGCTACTGGTTTAAACTCCGGAGTATATTTTTATAGTTTCCAAGCTGGTAATTTTATAGAAACGAAAAAGATGACTCTATTAAAATAGAATTTGAAAACGAGAGATGACTTGTTGAGTTATCTCTACAATTACTCCCTGTTTATCTCCAGTGCGGTCTTAGCCCCATGTTTCCTGATTAATTTTCTTCCTTAAAATTAGCAGTAATTTTATTTTCATCTTTTTGTGGTAACTTTAGAAATAATATTAAGTGCAAGTATAAAAAAAATAGAAATTAATTAAACGAAAGAATTAATAGTAATAGTTTTCTTACAGGGAAACTCTTAAGAGAGAGAATATTATTCTTCTCTTTTCTATTATGATATTCGTTTTTGTTCCAACTCTTTAAAATCATCCGTAACAAGCAAATGTGTAATAGATATTACATTATCAGTTATAATAATCACTGATTTAACTGCCCTAAATTTTGAACAGGAAAATATTTTCAAACTCTCTTATTTAGGATTATTTTCATTATTACTAATTTGGAAAAGCCATTTCGTTTACAAATTGGAAACTAGAATTATTTCCTTTTTTGTATTCCTAATTTTCTAACTTATAT
>JAQICK010000303.1 GCA_027858595.1 Melioribacteraceae bacterium | reverse complement strand
GGAATAACGGGACCAACTCATAAACTTGTTGAGGATGAATATCGGTTTATGAATTCAGTTATTGATGTAGTTCGGGTTAGTAACAAATACAAACTTGTAAGCCGCCAAATGAAAAAGGAAGACACAATAGTAAAAACACCCATTGGCAATATTGGAGGAAAAGAGTTAACAATTATTGCGGGACCATGTTCTGTCGAAAATAGAGATCAACTATTTAGCGTTGCTGAAAGTCTTTCAAAACTTGGTGTTAAATTTCTTCGTGGTGGTGCTTATAAACCAAGAAGTAGCCCATATGCATTTCGAGGATTAGGAGAAGAAGGATTAAGATTACTGGGTGATGTAAAAAAAGAATTTGGTATGGGAATTGTAACCGAAGTTCTAAGCCCGGAAACGCTACCATTAGTTGCAGAAGTAGCTGATATTATTCAGATTGGAGCAAGAAACATGCAAAACTTTATCCTGCTTGATGAGGTTGGTAAATTATCTACTCCTGTTTTATTAAAAAGAGGTTTAGCTGCAACTGTTGAGGATTTGCTTTTAAGCGCCGAATATATTTTGGCTCAAGGAAATTTCAATGTAATTCTTTGCGAACGTGGAATAAGGACTTTCGAGACTTCAACACGAAATACACTTGATTTAAATGCAATCCCTGTAATCAAAAAGCATTCTCATCTTCCAATATTGGTCGATCCTTCACATGGAATTGGTATCAGAGATAAAGTGCCTCCAATGGCTTTGGCTGGAATTGCAGCTGGTTCTGATGGAATTATTATTGAAGTCCATAACGACCCAGACAATGCTTTATCTGATGGTGTACAAACTATTACACCAGAACAAATGTCAATATTAATAAATAAAATTAAAGCTATAGCGCCAATTGTAGATAGGGAACTAAATTAAAATGGAACAACAAACAAATTACAATCACCCCAATATGGCGGGAAAGTTCGGTGAATTTGGTGGTAGATTTGTACCAGAAACTTTAATGGCTGCACTTCACGAATTAGCGGAAGTTTACAATTCTACTAAAACTGATATTACATTTATAGAAGAGTTAGCAGATTTACAAAAAAATTATAACGGAAGAGAAACTCCTCTTACTTTTGCCAATAGATTAACAGAGCATTATGGTAAAGGTAAAATTTATCTAAAACGTGAAGACTTAAACCATACTGGTGCTCATAAGATGAATAATACTCTTGGACAAATTCTGCTTGCTAAACGACTTGGCAAAAAGAGAATTATTGCTGAGACTGGAGCAGGTCAGCATGGAGTTGCTACTGCAACTGTCTGTGCAAAGTTTGGGATAGAATGTACAGTATATATGGGTGAGGTTGATGTTCATCGGCAAGAGATGAATGTGTTTAGAATGAAAATGCTTGGTGCTAAAGTTGTTCCGGTTACTTCTGGAAGTATGACACTTAAAGATGCCACCAATGAAGCTATTCGTGATTGGGTAGAAAATGTTGAAAACACACATTACATTATTGGTTCGGTTGTTGGCCCTCATCCGTATCCAATGATTGTGCGTGATTTCCAAACAATAATTGGTGAAGAGACAAAAATTCAAATCAACAAATTCGAAGGAAGAAATCCTGATTACATTATAGCTTGTGTTGGAGGTGGTTCAAATGCAATTGGAATTTTTCATCCATTTATTAATAATCCAGAAGTAAAGCTTGTTGGAATTGAAGCTGGTGGTTATGGTATTGATACCTACATGCATTGTGCAACATTAACACTTGGTCGTCCTGGTGTTTTTCAAGGAATGAATACTTATCTTTTGCAAGATAATGAAGGACAAATTAGTGAAGTCCACTCAATCTCTGCTGGTTTAGATTACCCTGGCGTTGGACCCGAACACAGTTTATTAAAGGATTTGGATCGTGTTCAATATTCTTCAATTACTGATGATGAAGCACTTGATGCTGCATTAAAACTTTCAAGACTTGAAGGCATTCTTCCAGCTTTGGAATCATCTCACGCCCTTGCTCATTTGGAATATTTAATGCCAACAACAAGTAAAGATGACATTGTTGTTATAAACCTTAGCGGACGTGGGGATAAAGATTTAAATACATTAATAGATAAAATTAAACTTTAAAAATGCTTTCAACTTGAGAAATTAAGATAAAACAATGGCTCTTAATCTTAATTCATAATCTTACTCTTGCTCATTTTTTTTGTTAAAATAAGAATTAAAATCAGGATTAAGAAGGAACAAGATAATTATTTATTGAATTTTTTTATGAAATACTTAAAACTGCATTTAGAATATTCTGGCATAACATGAGAAGATCAGACAGAGCAATATCAGAAGAAGAAACAATGCAATTATTAAATAATTGTGAGTATGGAATTCTATCAACAGTTTCTGCAAACGGTGAACCGTATGGAGTTCCCTTGAGCTACTGTGTTGTTGGAAATGCTATATATTTTCATTCTGCATTAGAAGGAAGAAAACTTGATAACATCCAAAATAATGAGTCAGTTTCGTTTTGTGTTATTGGCAAAACAGAAGTCCTTCAACAAAAATTCAGTACAAAGTACGAAAGTGTAATTGTTTCTGGTAATATTGAAGAAGCAAAAGATGACGATAAACAAATTGGTTTGGAGGGACTCATCAAAAAGTATTCTCCAGAGTATATTCCTAAAGGATTTAAATACATTGATAAAGCTAAACATGAAACAAAGGTTTTAAAACTTAAATTTAAAAGTATAACTGGTAAAGCACATAGATAATTAACCGTGCATTGTAGTAATCCCCTCTCGAGAGGGGAAGATGCGAAGCATCAGGGGTGTGTGCTTTTGACTTGTTGTAGAAGATAGAATTGAGACTAAGAATTTAGATTAAGAATTGAGAGATAAAAGTATGAGTAAAATTAAAAGTAAAATTGAAGAAGTAAATAGAAATGGTAAAAAAGCATTATCGATATTTCTAACTTCTGGATTTCCCACAATAGAAAAGTTTATTAATAACACTAACCGCATAATTGATGCTGGTGCAGATTTAATTGAATTAGGAATGCCATTCAGTGACCCACTTGCGGATGGCGGTGTGATTCAGCAATCATCACAAATTGCATTACAAAATGGGATTACACAAAAACAGACTTTCTTATTTGCAGAAGAGTTAAAGAAGAAAAATGTTAATACTCCACTAATTTTAATGGGCTACGCAAACACAATTATACAATACGGCAAAGAACAATTTGAGCAAGATGCTATAAACGCTGGTGTTGATGGTTTAATTATTCCAGACGTTCCACTTGAAGAGTTTGATAGTTTCTTCTCACAATTTTCAAATAAATTAGATAAAATTCTTTTAACAACGCCAACAAGTAGCAAAGAGCGAATAATTACTCTTGATAACAAAAGCACAGGTTTCCTTTATTGCGTATCCGTTTCAGGCACAACTGGCGTTCGCTCTGGATTTGATGATAAAATAATTGAAAATCTTAAAGCAACTTATCAAACTGTAAACAATAATAAAATGCTTATTGGGTTTGGTATATCCAAACCAGAAAACATAAAGCAACTCTCCCCTTTTGCTGATGGCTTTATTGTTGGAAGTGCAATTATTAAATCACTACAAAATGAAAATATTGATGAAACAATTGAGTTGGTTAAATCTTTGAGCGAAGCTTGTAGCACATCTTAAACAATTACTCTAATTTCTCTATTAAATACTTCTTCAAAAAGGGCTTTGCGTCTGTCTAAACTCCAAAGCTCTACATCCACATTTTCTTTGGTGTGTAATTTTATTTCGACTTTATTATCAGAAATTGTTGATGTTAAATTTGTAATTTTATTTTGATGTGTTCTATCAAGTGCATCAACAATTCTAAGTATTGCAGAAAGCTGTCTTACTAAAAGTTTATTCTTTTCCGAAAGTGTGTTAAAACCTTCGTGTGTTTTTTTAGGATGGCTTTTACGATGGTAACGAGCAACGTTTGCAATTATTTCTATTTCAGTATTGTTAAAACCAAGAATAGAACTATTACGGATTATATAATAACTATGCTTATGATGTTGCGAGTGAGAAATGTGATAACCTATATCATGCAGTATTGACGCAGCTTCTAGATATTCTCTGGCATTTAGATTAATATTATGTAATTCAGCTAATTGATCAAATAATTGGGCAGAAAGTTTTGCTACGTTATAGCAATGCTCCGAATCGTATTTGGATGATTCTGCAAGTTGCTTAATGCTTTCAAAGCGGATATTATGAAGTTTAGTTCCACCTTCACAAATTCCTAATTTATCCATTGAGTCAAGTATAATTCCTTCTCGCAATGCATAATCAGAAATTATCATTTTTTTAATTCCAAGCATTCTAAAAATGGTTGCAATTATAATAACCCCTGCTGGAATAATATCTATTCTCTTCTCTTCCAACCCTGAAACCTTCTTTCTCTCGGCGGGTGTTTTTCTATTTAGTATCTCTTTCTCAATTGCAAATAATTCATCGGCAGTAAATTCAAAATTATTTAGAGCCTGATTTCCGTTGTTCCCACCGCCTCTCATAGCTTCTAGCATCATACCTACATTTAGTATGGTTCCAGAAGACCCAACAAATTGTTCAATACTCTTTCCATTTGCTACATTTATTATTGGAGCAATAACACCTGCTACCCACTTTTTAGCTTCCGCTATTTTTCCATCTGTTAGAATATAATCAGGAAAGAACCTTTGTGTTAAACGAACGGCACCAAGTTTAAGACTATTCGAATATTCTATATTACCTTTTTCTCCAATAATAAATTCAGTGCTACCACCACCAATATCAATAGAAAGAGACTTGTTATTAAACACTGGCACAGCTTTTAGAATTCCTAGAAATATAAGTCGCGCCTCTTCGAGTCCACTAATTATTTCAATTTCTACACCCGTTCGCTCTTGAACAGTTTCCAAAAACTCTAATTTATTTAATGATTCTCGAACTGCTGATGTTGCAGTAGCACGCATAGTAGCATTATGCGATTCTGAAATAAGTTTGAATCTTTCAATAGCTTTAACAGCACGTTCAATGGATTGGGGTTGTATTACTTTTATATCGCCAATGTTACCTTCGCTTAAACGGATAACTTCTCTTTCTCTATCTATAATTTCAAAATTACCAGTGGGCGTAACGGAGACTACAATTAAGTGAAATGAATTTGTTCCAATATCGAGTGCGGCTAATTTTTCATTCATGTTCTTAATCAATTTTTTTCAATATGATTAAATGGAAAGAGTTAAGTAATCTTTGAGTTTTTTAAAATGCAGCAATGCAAACATAAGAGTCTGTCATTTCGAACCCGTTTTGTTGGTGAGAAATCTATTGAATATTAAAGATTTCTCACATTCGTTCGAAATGACAAATCAACAAACTTTTTATAATATGCTATAATTCAAATTATTCTTTACTCATTTTCTTTATCCGAAATATCTTCAAACTCTGCTTCCACGATATCTCTTTTATCAACTGTGTATGGCGCTTTACTTTGCTTTACTTCTGGTTTTTCTTTTGAGGATACTTGTGTAAAATATCTAACAACAATTTTTACGGCTTTCATTATAAAGTATAAAGCCACACTATATATAATAAATTTAATAAACATTACTCTCCACTTCCAGGA
>JAQICK010000215.1 GCA_027858595.1 Melioribacteraceae bacterium | reverse complement strand
CCGTCTTTCGCTCAAAAAGTTCATTTTTTAGTATGCCCAATTTTGGGAAATCTAAATGAAGCCCAGGTGGTGGAACCGCATCCCGATGTTAATCGGGAAAGCTCCCATCCAAATGGGCGAAATGATAATGAAGCCCAGATGGTGGAATTGGTAGACACGTTGGACTTAAAATCCAATGACCATTGCGGTCGTGCGGGTTCAAGTCCCGCTCTGGGTACTTCTTAAAACCGTAATCAGTTAGTAAATAATTGGTTGCGGTTTTTTTGTTTGTATTATGGTCAACCATTGGTCAACCATTTCTAAAAACGTTGATTTTTACTCTATTTTTCAACTATTATTTTTTCTTTTTTTCTCGGCCAACACGTTTAAACGCTATTTTTTATAAGAAAGCTAAACGAAAATTTCTTTTACAATATTTATACTAGATGATGATTATTGACAGGTAGCAACAGAGTGTTGTGTATACCTGTATAATTATATGGAACTATTTTTCTGATAATAAGGAGAGTTTGCTCTTAGCATACTAATATAGCAGGAGAAAGGATTTCGCATTTTTAATTGCTAAAAGTGGAATCCCCGATGATCCAAAATACCACAGTAAAACAACTTTTCAATAAAATCAAATTACTGAAAAATGTAAGAATTTTGTTTGGTTTTTAGCTCAGTTCTTTGTTGGCGTGTCGTTATTTTATATTCAATCTGTTAAAATCCAATATTTTTCTAATTCCCAAAAGTTTTCAAATTCTAATGTTCTTAGTTTTTTTATTATTTCAAAATAATCTTTTTCTGTTAGTTTTGTCCACTTTATTCCCTTAAGTCCTAAATTCTTATTTGCTTTGTTTAAGTTTTTAAGTAATATGTCATCAATTGGAGGATGAATGATTTTAGAAAAAACACCTTCTCCTAAGTCAGATATTATAATTGAAGTTTTAAGATAAATTGCAATTATTTTTGCAGCTCGTCCATAACTTGTTTTTATATCCCTGAGTGCTAGATTTTCAATTATTTTCTTTGCTGTCTCTCTATGGAATTTGTCAAATTTTTCAGGAGAGTTTATTTCCTTTAAAGTTTGCAATATTTTAAGATCGGAATTATCAATTGCAGCTTTAATTAGCGGAGTTTTTGCATTTTTCCAACCACGTTGAGACGCTCTTGCAGCAGTCCAAACTGCATAATTATGTAAATGTTCTGAAAATATATAATTCATATTTTAAAGTTTGATAATGAAGACAATTTAATGCACGCCAACGGTAAATTGTATGAGTAGTGGCAGATTGCGTGGTAGTTTCCTGTCAAACCGCTACGCAGTTTGAGCGGGCTACAAACCTTAAAATTATGCACTTTACCTGCCATTACTTATACAAAATGTTAGGCAACGTAATTCTACCAATCAGAATCAGTTTTTAAATATTCTACTAATGAATTAATCAAAGTATTCCATTCAGTACGTGCTCTATCAATACCTTTTTGTGTTTCTAAAGCTCTATATGAAGTGTTTGTATAAGTTTCCCCCATTCCACTTGTAGCTTTAAACATTGGATTGCTTATCGTAACTTTAACTTTATTGTCTTTAATAGCAATGTCAACAGTTTGTTTCACATTATAAGTATAAACACCTTCTGCATATGAGAATATATATTTACCCATAATTTTTCCAGCTTCTTTATCTTGGAATTCAATTACAGATTCTGCAGAATTGAATGTTTCAACAAACCAGCTATTTGCTTTAATATAAAGTTCATCTTTTGAGTTATCTGGAATTTCAACAATCTTTTCCATACTTCTCATTTCAACAGGAGCTTTAACTCCCATCATTGTTGCACAACTTGTCAATAGAGACATTGTAAATACTATTAGTCCAAATTTTGTAATTTTTTTACTCATAATTTTATAGATTATTTATTAATACTTAGTTTAAAATTTTAATTTCTTCGCCTGTAATTAGTTTTAGTGCCATTTCCATTGCTTCAATACTTATTACTTTCCCAATTACTAAATCCATAAGCTTGCCTTTGAAAATTTCTGACCAATTTTTTTTCTTCAAGCTTTTCAGTAGTTCGTTTAGTTCTTGTATCTCATCAAAAATAACCTCTTGACCAAAACCTAAATTTGTAATCTTTTCTTCTAAGTCAGTTAATTTTTCATTGAATTCAGAGATTTCAAGTTTTGAGAAATAGTCTTTCGAATTATAAGATTGACTTTCTGATATATACCAATTCAATAGCTCAACGAATGGTTTAAAAATAAATGTATTAAAATCATCTTTCCATTGGTCAAAATCTCCTCGGCTTTCAAACCATTGATGAGTGAGGTCTAAAAATGAATTATTATATAGTCTTGGTGAATCAAGTGTTTGTCGAATTAGAAAGTAACCTAAAGCTCCCTGAAATTCTGGAGTTTTTATATCATTAACTAATTCTTTCTTTGATTTTCTCCAGTTTTGAGAATTTTCTTGTGGTATTTTTTTGTATAGTTCCTGATAATCCTCAAAAAAACGGTTTAGTATCCTGTTTGAAATTGGTTGGCTTTCAAGAAAGTTGATAAATTGAGCCAATTTGAATTTAAGGTGTTGTTTCTCTATGTATTCAACATCAAGTGCGTAATCTTGAATTTTACTCTCTAATTCATCGATGTTCAGATTTCTCATCGGGGTTTGTTTTTATGTTGCCTAACGTTATAGTGTTTTATTCATCGTTCTGACACAAATATAAATAGAATCGATTGATATTTGATTGGTCTTTAAAAAATTATAAGAAATGTTGCATAAATGATGAATAAAACTTAGTTGGAC
>JAQICK010000134.1 GCA_027858595.1 Melioribacteraceae bacterium | reverse complement strand
TTAAGTTTTGTTTTAACACTTTCAATTGCTTTCCAAAACTCTTTTTCAACTTCATCTTCAGTTAGAGTTTTCTTTTCGTCGTAGTAACTTAGTTCAAAAGCAAGGCTCTTTTTGTTCACACCTAAACTTTCACTTTCAAAGATATCGAATAACTTAACGTTTTTCAACAAGTTAGAGCTATTAGATTTAATTATTTTTTCAACCGCATTGTAGTCAATATTTGAATCTAATACAAATGCACAATCTTTTTTAATTTTTGGAAACTTTAATAATTCGTTGAATATATTAAGTTCTACATCATTTTTCTTAAGTTCTGTAAGATTAATATCAACTGCAAAGACGTCTTGAGAAATTCCAAATTCTATTAGAATTGAATTTCTAATTTTTCCGCCTTCTGCAAATTTGTTTTTACCTACGAGATTACTAATTGAATACTCAAAAATTCCATCTTCGTTATTCTGATTATATTTAGTTTTAATCTTCCTGGAATTTGTAACAGAATTTAAAAATGTGTTTGAAATTCCTTTTAAATCATAAAAATCAAATTCACGTTTGTTGGAATGCCACTCATCATCAATAGCTAATCCTGTAATAGCAAAAAGCAGATGTTCTGTTTCTTCAAAATCGGAGAATTCATTTATTGTATCATTAAACTTTGTAATTGTATTACCAATTTCATATAGTTTTAAATTACTTTCCTTTACTTTTATATTTCTGTTAATTGTTGAAAGTAAGCCAGGTAAAAGAGATGGACGAATGTGAGACATCTCTACACTTTGAGGATTTAGCACTCCAACAGGATTACCATATTTTGATGCAAGCTCTTTGTTCAACAATGAGTTTGTGATAATTTCATAAAAGCCAAGACTGGTAAGTGTTTCACGAACTTTATCGTTAAAGCTAGAGTGGTCAACACGACGTTCTACCGATACTCCAATTTTTGCAATTGCTGGAATATTATCGTATCCATAAATTCTTGCAATCTCTTCAATCAAATCAATTTCACGTTCAATGTCATGACGGAAAGATGGAATTGAATAAATTAAAGTTTCATCATTTTCTGAAACCATTTCAAATTCCAATCCACTAAAAATGTCTTTTACTTTTTCAATTGGAATTTCAAAACCAAGAATCTTTTTAATTCTGCTAATTCTTAACGAAACTTCTTTCTTTGCAATTACATTTGGATAAACATCAATCTCACCCTTAGCAATTTCACCATCGCCAATTTCTGCAATAAGCTGAGCTGCTCTCTGAGCTGCGAATACTGTTATGTCAACATCGCAACCACGTTCAAAACGAATTGAAGCATCTGTTTGCAATCCAAGTTTTTTTGAAGTTTTACGAATCGATGACGGACGGAAGTATACACTTTCAATTAAAATGTTTTTTGTTTCATTTGTAACTTCAGAATTTTCACCACCCATAACACCAGCAATAGCAACAGCTTTATCAGCATCGCAGATTAACAAATCTGTATCAAGTAACTTTCTCTCTTTAGAATCAAGGGTTACAAACTTTTCATCTTTACTTGCACTACGAACAATAATTTTATTTCCAGCTAATTGATCTAAATCAAAAGCATGTAATGGTTGCCCAACTTCGTAGAGAATAAAATTTGTTACATCTACCACATTGTTAATTGGACGTAATCCAATTGCAGCTAAATTATCTTTTAACCATTGTGGAGATTCTTTAATAGTAACATTTTTAACAACCTTTGCTACGTAACGTGGACAATCAATTTCATTCTTAATTTCAACAGACGCAATGTTATTAACTTCTTCGTCTGTTTCAGTTAAATTTAATTCTGGAAGTTTTAACTTTCGTCCAAATACAGCAGCTAAATCACGAGCAGAGCCGATGTGACTAAATGCGTCAGCACGGTTGGGAGTAATATCAATGTCAATTATTACATCGTTCAATCCAAAGGCTTCACTAAACGTAGTGCCAGATTGAAGATTGTCGTCAAGAACCATGATCCCTTCGTGTTCATCACTAATTCCAAGTTCTCTCTCTGAGCAAATCATGCCCATTGATACTTCTCCACGAATTTTAGATTTTGAAATTGTGAAATCTTCGTTAGGAATTTTTGCTCCAACTTTTGCAAGAATAATCTTCTGCCCAGCATCAACATTGGGTGCTCCGCAAACTATAGGAAATTCTTCTCCTCCAACTTCTACTTTGCAAAGAGAAAGTTTATCCGCATTTGGATGTTTATCTCGTTCTTTAACGAATCCGACTACAAAGTTATCGTAAAGTCTTTTCTGATCTATTACATCATCAACTTCTAATCCAGCAGTAGTTAAATTTTCAACAACTTCGTCAGTTGAAATGCCATCTAAATCTATATATTGTTTTAACCAGTTAAGTGATAATTTCACTTTAATACCTCAAATTAAAATTGCTCTAAAAATCTTTTGTCATTATCAAAAAATACTCTAATATCGCCAACGCCATATTTTAACATAGCTATACGTTCAACACCCATACCAAAAGCGTAGCCAACATATTTTTCGTTATCTATTTTTACATTTTCAAGTACGTTAGGATCAACCATTCCACATCCAAGAATTTCCAACCACTTGCCTTCCTTCCCTTTTTGCTGCCACCAAACATCAACCTCAGCACTTGGTTCGGTAAAAGGAAAGAAACTCGGACGAAATCTGTATTTAACATCCTCACCAAAAAATTGTTTTAAGAATGCAACTAGCGTTCCTTTAAGTTCTGCAAAAGTTACATCTTCATCAACATACAAGCCTTCAACTTGATGGAACAGGCAATAACTCTTTGCACTAATGGCTTCGTTTCTATATACTTTACCAGGCATCAATGCTCGTATTGGTGGTTCTGTGTTTTCCATTAATCTAACTTGAACAGGTGATGTATGCGTACGTAACAAAAAGTTATCATTCACAAAAAAAGTATCTTGCATATCTCGTGCAGGGTGATCTGCTGGGAAATTCAACATTTCAAAATTATTGTGGTCAGATTCTAGCTCTGGTCCCTCGTAAATCGAAAACCCAAGTCCTTTAAATATTTGTTTTATTTCATCCAGTGTTTGAGTTAGAATATGCTTGCTACCAAGCTTAACATCACGCCCAGCAAGGGTTAAATCAACATATTCACTTTGCTCTGCTTCTGAACTTTCTAATTTGCTTTTTAACTTATCAAATGTTTTTTGAGTAGAAGATTTTACTTTGTTAAGCACTTGCCCATATTTTGGTTTTTCTTCTTTTGATAGTTGTTTAAATTCTTCAAATAGTGCTGTGAAGAGTCCTTTTCTACCAAGAAATTTTATTCTTACTTCTTCTAATTTTTCTAAATCAGTTGCCAATTCAATTTCATTTTTGAAATTTTTATCAGCCAACTCAATTCTATCGAGCATTTTAATAACCTTAATTAATTTTAAAAAAATACCCTCTTGATAAGCATTAGCAAAATTCAAGAGGGCATTAAATTTATCTACAACAGTCTGTTAAGTAAGACTAGAGCAGAGCTTAATCTGTTACAAATTTAACAATTTCAGAAAATGCTTTTGGATTTTCCGCTGCTAAACTAGCTAAGATTTTTCTGTTAATATCAACGCCTTTTTTATTAAGTGCATCGATAAGTCTGGAATATGTTGTTCCATTTACTCTTGCTGCTGCGTTTATTCTTACTATCCAGAGACGGCGAAAAGTTCTTTTTTTAGCTTTTCTATCTCTATAAGCATATTGCAAACCCTTTTCAACATGGTGTTTTGCAATAGTATAAACGTTGCTGCGAGCGCCCCAATAGCCACTGGCCATTTTGAGGACTTTTTTACGTCGCTTGTGTGAGGCGACCTTGTGATTTGCTCTTGGCATACCGTTTTCCTATAGGTTTTATGTGTTTATAAAATCATTCTTTTAACGCGTTTCACTTCAGACTTAGATACCAAAGTAGCTTGTCTTAAGTTTCTCTTTCTCTTAGTACTTTTCTTTGTGAGAATATGAGCTTTATACGCTTTGAATCGTTTAATCTTTCCTGAACCAGTCTTTTTGAATGTTTTAGCTGCTCCACGATTACTTTTCATTTTGGGCATAATTTTACCTGAGTTAATAAATTAGTTTTTCTTACTTTTATTTGATACTAAAATTGTGTGCATTGCTCTACCTTCAAACTTGATAGGATACTCGGTTTTAGCAATATCTACAAATTTCTCCAAAAATCTTTCAAGAAGTTTTCTTCCGTGGTCTTTGTACGCAAGTTCTCTTCCTTTAAAAACTACTGAAATTTTAACTTTATTTCCATCATCTAAAAAACCAATTGCATGACGTGCTTTGAAATCTAAATCATGAGTATCGGTATTTGGATGTAGGCGAATCTCTTTTAATATCGTAATATGTTGTTTCTTTTTCTGTATTTTATCTCTTTTTTGCTGCTCGTAAATAAATTTACCATAATCAATAATTTTAACAACAGGAGGTTTTGCATTTGGTGCAATCTCAACTAAATCGAGTTCTTTCTCCTCAGCTTTTTCTAAGGCTACCCTTGCTGTAAAAATGCCAAGTGCACCGCCATCTGAATCAAGAAGTCTTACTTCTTTAAGATCTAATAACTCTCTATTAGTTCTATTTTTGCTTGTAGGCTTACTGTTGTATTTTGGGTTAAAGCCGATGGCCATCCTCCATTAAATGTTATTAATTTTGTTTTTCACAGAATTTTTCAAGTTTGAAACAAACTCACCAATATTCATTTCGCCTTGATCACCATGTTTATGTTTACGAACAGAAATTGATTCATTAGCTTCTTCTTTTTCACCAAGAATCAACATATAAGGAGTTTTTTGTGTCTCCCAATCACGAATTTTGTAACCAATTTTTTCGTTTCTTTTATCGAATTCAACTCTTATGTTTTCATCAAGCAACAAAGATACTACTTTTTGAGCATAATCGAAATAGTTTTGTGATACTGGAATAACAGCTACTTGTACAGGGGCTAACCAATCTGGGAATGCTCCACCAAAATGTTCAATTAAAACTCCCATAAATCTTTCAATAGAACCAAGTAAAGCTCTATGTACCATATAGGGACGATGTTCTTTCCCATCTTCACCAATATACTTCATATTAAAACGTTCGGGCAAATTAAAATCGAATTGAATTGTACTCATTTGCCATTCACGATTTAAAGCATCTTTAATTTTGATATCAATCTTTGGTCCGTAAAATGCACCACCACCCTCATCAATTTCGTACTCAAGACCTTCTTTTTTAAGAGCTACTTCAAGTGATTTTGTTGCATCTTCCCAAAGTTCATCGTTTCCAGTAACTTTTTCTGGACGTGTTGACACGTAATATTTTAATGTTTCAAATCCGAACTGTTTCCACATTTCATTTGAAAATCTTATTACTTCAATAATCTCATCTTGAATCTGTTCTTTCGAACAAAAAATATGTGCATCATCTTGAGTAAACCCACGCACGCGTAACAATCCGTGAAGAACACCACTTTTTTCATAACGATAAACAGTTCCAAGCTCAGCCCAACGCAATGGTAAATCGCGATAAGAACGTAGCTTAGTTTTGTAAATCTCAATATGGAATGGACAGTTCATTGGTTTTATATAATAATCTTGATCATCAATTTTCATTGGTGCAAACATATTTTCTTTGAAGTGGTCTAAATGTCCACTAGTTTCCCAAAGATGACTCTTTCCAACGTGAGGTGAATAGAGCAAATCATAACCATTTTTAAGATGTTCTTTTTTCCAGAAATCTTCTATTTCATTTCTAACACGTGCACCTTTTGGATGCCAGTAAATAAGCCCAGCACCAGCTTCTTCATGAATACTAAAAAGGTCTAAATCTTTTCCAAGTTTTCTATGATCACGTTTTTTAGCTTCTTCCAAGAATTCTAAATGCTCATCCAACATAATTTGTTTTGGAAATGAAATTCCATAAATACGTTGCATTCGGGCACGCTTTTCATCACCACGCCAGTATGATCCAGATACACTTAAAAGTTTAAAGGCTTTAATATATTTTGTTGATGGAAGATGTGGACCAGTACATAAATCTGTAAAGGTTCCCTCTCCATATGTGCTAATAATAGTTTCACTATCAAAAGCATCTATTAATTCTGTTTTATATTCATCATCACTAAAAAACTTGAGAGCATCCGTTTTGCTCAATTCGCTTCGAACAAAAGAGTCATTTCTATCAACAAGAAATTTCATCTTCTTTTCAATCTTTACTAAATCTTCTTCTGTTAATTGAGTATTGATATCAATATCATAATAAAACCCATTATCAATAGATGGACCAACACCAAATTTAGCTTCTGGATAAAGTTCTTTAACTGCTTGAGCCATAAGATGAGATGATGAATGCCAATATGTATCCTGTCCCTCAGTATTTTGGAATGTAACTAGTTTAACTTCCGAATCATCAGAAATTGGCGTATTTAATTCACTGAGTGTGCCATTTATCTCGGAAACTAATGCTTCTTTTGCAAGACCTTTGGATATTGATTTTGCAATTTCAAAAGGTGTAATCCCTTTTTCAAATTCTTTAACTGTTCCATCTGGAAATGTAACTTTTATTTGGCTCATAAGATTTATTAGTATTTAAAAAAAAACGGAGATAACTCCGAATATTTGTGGGTTCTGGCAGATTCGAACTGCCGACCTTCTGCACGTCAAGCAGACACTCTAACCAACTGAGCTAAGAACCCGAAAAAAACTTCAAGTTCAATTACTTACATAATCAATCTGTTTTTGAAAATAGGAAAATTTGTTGTACCGAGGGCCGGACTCGAACCGGCACGGGAGAAAGTCCCACTGGATTTTAAGTCCAGAGCGTCTACCAATTCCGCCACCCCGGCAACAAAAGGTATTTTCAAAAATTTAAGAACTTCAGAAAATATCGTTTAATGAAAAACGAATCCCAAATATAAAAGATTACTATAAATTTTGCAACAAAAAACAATTTATTTTTACTCTTTAACTTGATTTCTACTAAATAATAAATTAAATTTTGAGTCTAAGTTTTTGGGGCCTATAGCTCAGTTGGTTAGAGCATCTGACTCATAATCAGAGGGTCCGCGGTTCGAGTCCGTGTGGGCCCACAAAGAAAGCTCAATAACAGTCCGTTATTGGGCTTTTTGCTTTTAAAGACTTCCAAGAATCCCGCTGATTATTCATTGTTTTGTATGCACTTTTGTATGCAGTTTTTTTTCTGACTACAAGACTACATTTGTTAATAAAATAGTGTGCTTGCAAATTAGCAATATCTTGCAAGCAACACAATAGAAAGTTTAATTTTTATTTGATAATTCTTCCGCCGTAGGACGGACAAGTTCCGTTTGTGAAACATCAAAAACAGCTTTGAAAAAGAAAAAGACTTCTTCTGATTCTTCAGATTGTTGCTCTTGTTTCTTTGAAGGAATAGCAATATAAAAACCGCTCTCCCCTTTTTTGACTTTACGATTATGTTTTTGCCATTGGTTAAAACCACCAACAACAGAGAAAGAAATATTTGGATTATAAATTGATGTTTGCCTATCAAGTAGTAAACAATTGTTCCCAGATAAAAAATGACCCTCTGGATTTTTAATATTCAATTGCATTATCAATTGCTCTTTTTGCTCTGGAGTTAAATCTTTAACACTTTGAAAGATCGCTTGAATTTTTTGTTTTTTTTCATCGTTCATTACATCACCTCGTTTTTAAGATAAATTTCTAAAATTATTAAGTTGTGGTTTGAAACTTCGTTTAAGAAATTATAATTGTGTTTGCCGTTGTTGTAGAACTTAAACCATAAATGAGAACCGAGAGACTCACCAAAAATTGTTTTGAATTCTTCGATATTTGCACAAACTAAAAAGTTTACTAATGCAATTAGTTTGCTTTGTTTTGTTGTCATTTTGCACCTCGTTTTTACTTGAAAAGTGAAAGTTGATTTTGAATTACTTTATTTATTTGTTTTTGTGGAACACCAAGAAAATGAGCAAACTGAAAAGCAACAGATTGAGAGGA
>JAQICK010000277.1 GCA_027858595.1 Melioribacteraceae bacterium | reverse complement strand
TCTTACTATTCACAAGATTTCTCACCCAAGAAAAAGGGTTCGAAATGACAATTTATTTTTAAAAATCATCTATTGATAACATTACGATTAAATAATGCTGTCTATATTAGAACTCAGCCGTTTTTCGCAATTGAAACATCATCTTTTCTAATATTTCCGTGCGGACTATTTTTCCAACCTGTTAAGCCCAAATTCTCTTTTTCTGAATTTACCCTATTAAAAATTATTTCGGATGCTGTTTTACCGTGTATTGCCCAGTGCATTTTGTTTTGAACCGATTTGAAAAACAATTTACTCTCTTCGGTATTTGGATCGTAATCAATAGCTGTTGTATAAATATCTTTCACTTTTGCATAAAACAGTTTTTCCGATGTACGAATATCCCGTACTCGTTCCAATAATTCTTCAAAATAACTGTTTGTATAACCAGTTTCTTTTAATCTTTCATCGTTTAGGGTAAAACCTTTTATCAGATGCTCTTTTAGTAATTGAGTTGCCCATATACGAAATTGTGTACCACGATGCGATTTTACTCGGTAGCCAACAGAAATAATTAAATCAAGATTATAAATATTTATTGCTCGTTGAACATCTCTTTTCCCCTCTGCTTGAACTGTCAAGTATTCCTTGACAGTTGAAGACTCTTTTAATTCGCCTTCTTTGTAAATGTTTTTTATATGCAGACTAATATTCTGTTTTGTTGTCTGAAAAAGCTCTACCATTTGCATTTGCGAAAGCCAAACGGTTTCATCTTCCAACCGAACATCTATTTTTGTTCTGCCATCTTCAGTTTGGTATAATAACATTTCGGAGTTGTTCATAATTTTTAATTTATTTTAATTAGGATAATATTTTATTTTGCATTGGCAAAACCTCAAATCCATTTTAAGTATTCGTCTCGCTAATTCTCTTTGGTTTCTATCTTTTGATTTTCTTGCATAATTTTAATTTTTTTTAAGATTTAGTATTCCTCAATCAACTCAGGATTTTCATCATAAATTTTTCCGTCTAATTCACGTCCATTGTCTTTTTTATTTCTTTTAACTCCATCAGAACCCCATGCACCCCATTGTTTGAAAAAGAATGCAACATTATCATATTTTTCGCATTGTTCTTTTATATTTAATACCCAATCGCTTTCCATAGGCCGAGCTTTTACACCACTTTCGCCACCAACAATTACCCAATGAATATTTTCTAAGTTAAGGTATCCAACATCTTCCAAAAGTGGCTCAATTGAAAGAAATCTGATTGTTGCATTAATATTTCGCAAATAATCAATTCGATGTTTTGATGCACTATTTTCAACAGATACACCAAGCCATACATTTTGTGGTACGTTCCTATTTTCAAAATATGCTGACATAATCTTTTCTCGCTTAGTGAGAATTTGATAGGTATGTCTAGGAGTTCTTTCTATTACATCAAATATTGCATCAAGATATGAAAATGGCATTTTTTCATGAAATAAATCACTCATTGAATTAACAAAAAACTTTGTTGGTTTTTTTACATTTAATGGTTGTTCTAATCTTTCGTGTATTAAAGTAAATTCAAACCCATTTTCATAGCCCTTTGTTCCCATTGCTTTTAATCGTCGAGCCATTGCTTCGGCATAACAATTAGCACAACCAGCACTTACTTTATTACATCCTACAGAAGGATTCCATGTTTGTTCTGTCCATTCTATTTTAGTTTGTTTCATTGTTTATCCACTTAAAAATAGTCATCTCTTTAGGGCTTTCCGAGATATACCATTTTTGTTTATTGTTTATTATTGCACCAGTATTATTATAAACTTTTATATCACCAGATTCAAATAAATTCTCAAGAATTCTTTTTGCATGCTTTGGGAGGAAACCTTCTTCAATAGCAAAATCAATTATTTTATAATTATTCACATCATTGTTTCGCAGTAATTGGGAAAGAATTTCACTGAAAGTTAAAGCCTGCTTCGAAACTTCACTTGCATCAAAAAAAGAATCTTGATCACGAAAGTTCATCTTAATAACATTCCCATCTTCAGATAAACCAAAAGCGACCCTATTCATTTCCAACATTCCTTTTTTATGCTTTGTTAAAAGAATAAGAGTATTCTTTTTTTCTCCACCATCACTT
>JAQICK010000066.1 GCA_027858595.1 Melioribacteraceae bacterium | reverse complement strand
GTTAAAATAATTTTGTTGGTTACATCCTTCCCACTTTTCACAGCACCTTCAATAGTTGCGGGTAAACCAGTGTTTGTCCAATCACCAATTACAAACATATTTTTGAATGAACTAGATATAGAATCTCGCTCTTTGATTGAATCAAGGTCAGGGATAAAAGTAGCATTTATCTCTTTTAACACGGTGTAATCCTTAATTTCTGTATTGTTTAAGATAGTAAAATATTTTTTTAATTCCGAGAAAACAATCTTAATAACTTTGTTTTTATTTATACTAGCAAGTTGTTGAGCATTACTTTTTAAAAATGAGAGATGTGATCCATGATTAAACACCCAATCAAATTCCCCTCCAATTAAGTTATACATTTTCTCTTTTAACGGATTTTCATTCAGCCAGACATGAACGGTAATTATTGGAGAATATTTGAGTTTTGGCAACATGAGAGGAAAAATAGAATTTTCAAATTTAATTTTGCTTAAACTAGAAGCTGGTATTGAGGAAATGAGAATGTCAAAGTCTTCAATTTTTCTTTTATTTGTTTGAATAGAAATTGCTTTTTCATTATTAGACGAAACTGATATCACTCTTTCAGAAGTTGATATTTTCACGCCATCTGAAATTAATTTTTCTACTGCTGGATTTATCAATGCATTACTTAAATCAACTTTTGGAATTATAATGTTTGAACTACGTTTATCCGTGAAGAAAATAATTTTCATCATATCAATAAACATTTTTGAAGATGCTAGTTTTGCAGTTGTATTCATTGTGCTAACAACTAAGCTTTCCCAAAACTTTTGGATTACACCATTTGATTGTTTGTTTTTAACTAAGTAGTCTATGACAGGTTTATCAACATAATTGTATGTATTAGAGATTTAAATTTTTACAAATAATTTTAGAACTTCTAATCTTTCCCTAATGTTTAGAACATTAAAATTCATCAATCCTATTAGATTATTTAATGGATAAAAATATTTTGGAATTTCTAATTTCGATAATTCCCGTTTATTGTTTAAATAATTGATTGCCAAAGAGTCTTGGAATTCGAAAAGTTCACGTGAACCTATAATATCAATATACTCAAGAGTATTTTTGTAACACTCCATAAGTACGTGTTGACCGTTATCCACTATTGTGTTATTGTAATTGAACGAGTATGCTCTACCTCCAAGTTTTGGAGAGGCTTCAATAATTTCGACTGTAAAACCAGCCTTGGAAAGAAATAGTGCGGATGAGAGCCCTGAAATTCCACCACCAATTATTAGAACTTTCTTCATAATAGATTTAATAAACTAAATTATACTTTGCCCAAACACCAACAGCAATAACAACTTTCTCGACTTTTCCAACTTTTATATTTTCCTCAAAAACATTAAAGTTTTTTGCTTCAAGTTTTTTGAGAAGATTAAAATAAATATGTTGCATTGCACGAGCAGCAAACAATTTTGGCTTATCCGATATATCTAATGACGTATTGGCTTTTGCAAAGTAATCTTTTGCTCGGTTAGCTTCAAAACGCATTAACTGAACAAAGTTTTCATTATACACATTTGCAAATAAATCTTCTTCGGAGTAATTAAATCTTTTCAGATCCTCCAAGGGTAAATAGATTCTTCCTATACTTGCATCTTTTTTTATATCTCGTAATATGTTTGTCATCTGTAGAGCTAGACCAAGATTAATAGCAAATTTTCGAGTTGAGATGTTTTTATATCCAAATATTTCAATGCTCATAAGACCAACAGTAGCAGCAACACGGTAACAATACTGAGTTAAGTCTTCCATTGTAGAGTATCGACTTTGCTGAATATCCATTTCCATTCCTTTAATTAATTCAAAGAATGGTTCTATTGGAATATTAAATTGTTTAATTGTGCTGGATAAATTATTTAATAGCGGAAGCGTTGATTTACTTGATAAACTTTGCTCTAATTCAATTCTCCACTTTCTTAAATTTTCATATTTAATTTCGTTAGAAAAATCATTTTCATCAACAATATCATCTGTTTCACGACAAAACGCATAAAGAGTAGTCATAGCTGCACGTTTGTTTGCTGGTAGCAAGTTAAAAGCATAATAAAAACTGCTCTTACTCTTCTTGGTTATTTCTTTTGCCTGTTGATTCATTTTTTCATCTTTACCACTCACAAAGTGGAATAATTATTGTTTGATAAACCTTCGAGGTTTTGGAATTCAATTATTTAAATGTTGCTTATCCAGTTAATTATCATTGTCAAATTATCTATATCAAAAAACCTCGAAGGTTTTTTAATCATCTTCTATGATTAGCAACACATAAAATGAGCGTGGCTACAGAGTCTAGAATATTTTCATCTGTTAGATATTATAATTTTATTTTATTTGAATGTTGAAAAGTAAATTCATTAAATCGGTTTTTGAAAATTTTGCTCGAGAATTTAAGACGTCGTACTCAAGGTTTTCAATTTTCTTAAGTATTCCTTTTCCTCCATTTATTGTCCATTTAATTTGCTGTTTTAACCTGAAAGGCAAGAGAGGTAAAAGCTTTTTCCCTTCATCAAAATAATTGGATATTTGGTCAACCTCTGCTTTCAGAAGTTCTTTAAAGTTACTACTTATTTTTCGTAAATGAAATGTATTTTCATCAACGCTAAATTCGTTCATCTTTTCAATTGGCAGATAGATTCTTCCTTTATCAAAATCTATTGCAACATCTTGAAGGAAATTTGTTAACTGCAAAGCTGTGCATATTTTATCGGAATAAATATTTGCCTTATCATTTTTAATATTGTGCAGCTCTAAAATAATTCTGCCTACCGGATTTGCAGAGTGTTTACAATAGTTTAACAATTCATCGTGTGTGGAATATCTTGTTTGTGTTACATCTTGCCTAAACGCAATTAGTAAATTTGTAAAATTATTTGCGTCTAATTCTTGAGTTTGTATAGTATTTGCAAGAGCTATCCAAAAGGGATTTATAACTTTTCCATCTAACGATTTTTTAAACGATAATTCATATTCATTTAATAGCTCTATTCGCTTTTCTGATGTGTTATCACCTTCATCTGCAATATCATCAGCTTGACGTGCAAACTGATACACAATAGCAATGTGTTTGTGTAGCTTTTGGGGAACCAAAAAAGATAGGACAGGAAAATTTTCATAATGTGAATTAGTAAAAGCAATTGCTTTTGTATATGCCAATTCTATTTCAGAATTATTTGCCACATTAATCTACAATTTCTATGGCTTCGTGAGAGTTCGAATCAATAACACCATACTTATCAAACAATACTATTGTAGTATCTCTCTCACTATTAAAAAACTTTGGAAGATTTTTTTGATTAATTATATCTGTTACTTTTCCACTTTCACAATCGTTTGAAAAGAGACGAGGACTTCCCATCTCGTAGATTGAACTTTCACAAAAATTAACTGTAACAACATCACCACTAGGAGGAGGAATAAAATCTTCCACTTCAAATTGAAGTGTGTCGTATACTTCCCGCATAAAGTCAGCCCAAATAGGAAGTGCAGCTCTTGCACCTTGCCCGTAGGCACCAGTAAAGGCAACACGTTGGTCGTCAAATCCTACCCAAACGCCAGCAGTAAGTTGTGGAGTAAACCCCATGAACCAAGCATCTTTGTAATCACTGTTGGTCCCAGTTTTTCCAGCACATTCTCTGCGGAAATTATGAATTGCCCAAATTCTTTTTGCAGTTCCCTCTTTTACTACAGTCTGTAACATATTAGTTATTAAATATGCAGTTTCAGCAGATATTGCCTCTTGACTGTATGGAGTGAAAGCATCTATCAATATTCCATCTTTATCTTCAATTTTTAAGATGGATATTGGTTCATTATAAATTCCACGATTAGCAATTGTACCATAAACACTAGCCAACTCAATGGGAATAACTTCTGAAGCACCGAGTGATATTGCGGGGAAAAGATTTAACTTATATTTAATACCCATTTTTTTTGCATACGTTCCAACTTTCCAAAGCGGAACATGGCCTTCGATCACTAGGCGAGAAGCTATTAGGTTAACTGAATTTTTAATACCATCACGGAGTGTTAAAAATCCTCCAATATTATCTTCAACAAAATTTGTGGGCGACCATCCTTCGTAATCAAAAGGCTGGTTCATTATTGGATAAGCAGGATAAAGTCCATTATCCAATGCTACCGTGTAAATAATAGGTTTAAATGATGAGCCAGGTTGTCGTCTTATTTGCGTAACGTGATTAAGGCCACGTCCTCTCTCAATATCTCTACCACCAACCATAGCACGGATATCACCCGTTTTAGAATCTAGGACTACAAAACCAACTTCAATTGTTTGAGCAATTTTTTGAACAGAATCTACAAATGCTACATTTTTTTTAAATGACGTGAGAATTTCTTTTTTCTCTTCCAAGGATTTGGCTTTTCTATACCTTGGCTTTTGCTTAATTGCCTTATCCAACAAATTATCTAAAGTTACTCTGTTCTTTTTTTCGTGCCAATTCCATTGCTTATCAAATTCACTTTGAAATTCATCTAAGTGTGTTTTAACAACTTGGTTAGCTATCTTTTGCATTCGCGTATCTAACGATGTATAAATCGTAAGTCCATCTTTATATAAGTTATATCCATATTCTTCAGACATTTCTTCCATTTGCTGACGGATATACTCAATATAATGTGGTGCAATTGAACTACTAAATTTTGCTCTCGATTCTTCAATAGAAACTTCAATTGGAAGTTCGGACAATGAGCGGTATTTTTCTTCTGTTATATAACTATCTTCCCACATTTCGTGCATTACAAGATTTCTACGTGCAAGAGAATTATTATATCTTCGCTCTGGGTCGTAATAAACCGAAGATTTTAAAAGAGCTACTAATACTGCTGATTCCGGAATTGATAATTCTGCCACATCTTTATTAAAAAATATCCTAGCTGCCATCGATATACCGTATGCACCTCTTCCGAAATAAGAAATATTGAAATACATTTCTAAAATTTCATCTTTAGTATATGTTCGCTCAATTTGAACAGCAGTAATTGCTTCTCTTACTTTGCGTGTAATTGTTTCAAAAAAGTTTTCGTTATTAACTTTAAAATCATACAAATTTTTTGCTAACTGTTGTGTTATTGTACTTCCACCTTGCCTTTTACCAAGTAGTATAGTTTTTCCAACTCCATTAACAACTCTTTGTAAATCAACTCCCCAATGTGTTCTAAATTTTTTATCCTCAGTAGCAATAAGTGCACCTACCAGATGTTTTGGAATTGAATCGATTCTAGTTTCCACCCTACTTTTATAAGAGAATTCTCCAATCTCTACACCATCAGAACTAAACACAACTGATGATAAACTCTGCTTAGGATTTTCTAATTGCTCAAGCGAAGGAAGTCCATCTGTAACATGTTTGTAGAAGAAAAACCCACCAATAATAGTAACAATAAATAGAAAAAGGAATGATGACCAGAAAAAAGCTTTAAATTTTGATTTTTTCTTTGGGTAAATTTTTACAGATTTTTTTGCCATTCTACTTCCAATCCTTTATATCAAATTTTCCATTTTCATATATGCCATACATTGGTTTGTCTAACCAGGTTCCCAAATTTGCATAAATTCCATTATTATATTCTTCAACTCGTTTTTGATGTGTATGTCCTAGAATCACAAACTCAAAACCTAAATCAATCTTTGTTTTTGAAAACTCAAACAATCCATCATCTTCACCATAATTTTTATTACCTGTGTAATCACGGCTTGTTTTACTTGTGCCTTTTGCTATTTTAATTCCAAGATTTGGATGAATTAATGAATACAAATTCTGAGCTAGTTTACTTCTGAAAACTTTTTTCAAGATTAAATATCCATAATCATTTTTCACTAAACCATCGCCATGAGCTAAATAGAAATTTTTGTTATCTATCTTGGCTTCAATATCTCCTTGATATAACTGAACTCCAACTTCTTTCTCAAAAAAATCTCTATGCATAAAATCATGATTCCCAATTAGGTAGTGGATTTTTGTTCCACTCCGAACTAAATCATTTAGAGCTGTAAATGTGCGGAAGTGCCCTTTTTGTATTACTTTTTTATATTCGAACCAATAGTCAAATAAATCTCCGAGAATATATAATTCTTTTGCAGAATCTTGAATTGAATAGAGAAATTCAACAAACTTTAACTCACGTTCCCTTTCTTCTTCATAACTGAGAAGACCAAAATGCAGATCCGAAACAAAATAGTAGCTATTTTTCAATTTACCTTGGAATTTTAAAATTATAATCTACAAAGTTATCATAAATTTGGATGAAATATAAGATGTATTCTTTTCTTACTCAATATTTACCAACAACCAATTATTTTTATCAAAAGTAATATCTTTAATTCTGTTGGATATAATATATTTTAATGTAGTATCACTTTTAATATAAGGTGTATAGTTAAATATTGCTCCTGATGAATCTTCCAATTCAATATCTAGTGGGAAGTGATAATTACTGTAGCCACTTTGGGTCTGCCTAATTTCAATTGACAACACAACTGAATCTATTGAAGTAACTTGTTCATCAAAATTAATATCAAGTTCCATAAATCCAGTTCCTTCATAAACCCATTGAGCAAAGAATTTATTTAGTTTTTTATTTGATGTTTTTTCAAAAACTTGCTTTAAATCTTCTGTACTAGCGTTGCTATATTTAAATTTATTGTAATAATTTTTCAGCCCACTAAAAAATAGCGAATCCCCAATCTCCTTTCGTAGCATATGTAAAACCCACGCACCTTTATTGTAAATAGTAGAGGAAAAGATATCAGTTCCAGGATTATACAAAGTTTGATTATCTCTGAAATTAATTCTCTGCTTAAAAGAATACATTGTTGAAATAAGAGCTTTCTGTCCCCGCGTTTTTTCAAAATAAAGTGGTTCTGCATAAGTAGCAAAACCTTCGTTTAGCCAAATGTTATTCCAATTTTTTAATGTAACTGAATTTCCCCACCAATGATGTGCAACTTCGTGAATAAGAATCGATTCGTTGAAATTCATTCCAGAAATAAAATTTCCACCAATTCCAGTAATAGTCTGGCTTTCCATTGCTCCTTGTTTCCAAAGAATTTCAGCAACTGCATATTTCTCTTTGATAAAAGGATACTCTCCGAACAATTCTGAAAAGACTTTTAGATAATCTGGATGGTTTGCAAAATCTTTTTTAGCATTATCAAGTTTATCCTCCATCACGTAATAGTCAATATCCATAGTGTCTTTATTAGAATAATAAACTTGATTAATTTTTTGATACTCTCCTGAATATATTGAAATTAAATAAGTTGCAATGGGATACTCAGACTCCCAAACATATGTTCGTCTATCCCCTTCTGTTACTATATCAATTATCTTTCCATTAGACAGAGAAACAATATTGCTATCGTTTGTAATTGAAATTTTTGTAGTAGCCTTATCTGAAGGAGTATCGTTACAAGGGAACCATGTAGATGCAAAGATTGGCTCATTTAAAGTTGATAGAAAATTCTGTCCATTTTTACTTTCCATCGAAAAAGAACCCATTCCAAGATTCTGCGGTTTACCCTCAAAATTGATTTCTATGTTAAGTGTATCGTCTGAAGTATCATTTCTATATAGTACTATTTTATCATTCTCATATTCATACGATGCCTTATCCCCATTAAATTTTACAGAGTTTATATTAAAATTATCATTAAAATCTAATTCAATTTTTCTTTGATTTTCTTCGAGGACAATAAGTTTAATTTTTGCATTTTCACTTATAAACTCATCCTCTTGAAAAACATCTAATTGTAAATCATATTGAAGAACATCTATTTTTCTGTTTGGCAACTCAAAATTATCTTCTAAAGAATAACGGAATATTGTGGAAAGATTTCTGGCAAGAAAATCTCTATCATTTTGATTAGTAAATAAAAAAAAGGATGAAATTAATAATAATATAAAAAGTGCTGTTGTTATTAGTAAAAGTTTTCTTATTTTATTAATTAAGCAAAATATTTTTTTTAATGTATAATTTTTAATATGTAATAATCTTTATATTAAAAAAGATTAAAAACAATTTAACAATTTAATAACTTGTCATAAAGAACCATTCATATTATTTTTGAAATAAAAAGAGGATAAAATGGCTTACACAGGATCATCACTTTTAAGAAACACCGTTACCATGATTTTAGCTGGTGGACAAGGCGAAAGACTTATGCCACTTACAGAATTCCGTTCAAAACCATCAGTTCCTTTTGGTGGGAAATATAGAATTGTTGATTTTGCATTGTCTAATTGTTTGAACTCGGGCTTGAGAAAAATATATGTGCTCACACAATATAAATCAGATTCCTTAACACAACACATTTACGAGGCATGGAATATTTTCAATCCAGAACTTGGCGAGTTTATTTATTCAATTCCTCCACAATTAAAAATGAGCAACAATTGGTACACTGGAACATCCAACGCTATTTTCCAGAATGCAAATCTTATGGAAAACAAAAGCGAATATGTGCTTATCCTTTCAGGCGATCATATTTACAAAATGGATTATTTAAAAATGCTTCAATATCATGTTCATAAAGACGCCGATTTATCAATATCATCTTTGTTTGTACCAAAAAGCATTGCATCAGAATTTGGTGTGATAGAGATTGATAAAGATTATCGTGTAATTGATTTTGTAGAAAAGCCAGAAGATCCTCCTGAAATTCCAGATAGACCTGGTGAATCGTTTGCGAATATGGGTGTGTATGTATTTAAAGTAAAAGCTTTACTTAAAATTATTAGAGAAATGGAAGAGAAAAACATTGAGAATACTGATTTTGGAAAGCATATAATTCCCTACATGATTAAAGAAAAATATGAAGTGTTCTCTTTTAGATACGAAGACGAAAATCAAAAAGAAAAACCTTATTGGGTGGACGTAGGTACATTAGACAGTTATTACGCAGCTAGTATGGATTTGCTAAATGTTAATCCTCAATTTAATATGTACGATTCTAATTGGCCTTTACGTTCACAGCAAATTCAATCTCCACCTGCTAAAACGATATCCCACGAAGGTGAAAGAGTTGGTAGAGCATACAATTCTCTTGTTACTGACGGAACTGTCATATCTGGTGGCTTAGTTGAACGCTCTATTTTAGGACCACATGTTCGCGTAAATAGTTACTCGTATATTACAGATTCAATTATAATGGATAGATGTAACATTGGACGCCATTCAAGAATTAGGCGTGCAATAATTGATAAAAATGTAAATGTACCCGAAGGAACTGAGATAGGATTTGATATAGAAACCGATAAAAAAAGATTTAAAGTAACTGAAACTGGAATTGTTATTATTCCTAAAAATTATAAATTTTAACTTTTCAAAATAACTTCAACGCTTAGTAGTAGCGTTGCAGTCTAATATTTCTAATCCATTTTACATTCCACAAAACTAATATTTTTAACAATTTTCTTATCTTTCTAATATGTCAAAAATTAAATCTCAAAAAAACGAGGAGCTTCAATCTAAGTTAGAAGCTTTGCCAGCTTTGCCAGGTGTTTATCAATTTAAAGATAAAAACGAAAAAATAATTTATGTTGGAAAAGCAAAAAACTTACGAAGCCGTGTCCGTTCATATTTTCGTTCCACCGTTGATTCACCTAAGACATTGGCATTAGTTAAAAAGATTAAAGACTTCCAACTGATTGTTACTGATAACGAAGTTGAAGCACTGGTATTAGAAAATAATTTAATAAAGGAATTTAAGCCTAGATATAATATAAACCTTAAGGATGATAAAACGTTTCCATATATCCGAGTAACTAACGAACCATATCCGCAAGTATTTGCTACAAGATTTGTTGTTAAAGACGGCTCAAAGTATTTTGGACCTTATACAAATGTGAAGGATATGAAATCATCATTGCGTATGATGAATCAAATATTCAAAATTAGAAGTTGCAAACATTTAATTAACAACGAATCGATTGCAAAGAAAAAGGTAAAAGTATGTTTAGATTTTCACATCAAAAAATGTGATGGACCTTGTGAGGGATTAGTATCAGAGGATGAATATAACAAAATGGTTTCCCACTTGATAAAAGTGTTCAAGGGAAAATCGGATGTTTTAATAAAAGAGCTTCAGCACGAAATGAAAATTGAATCGGATAATTTTAGATTTGAAAAAGCTGCTGAATTGCGTGATACAATTAGTAAATTAGAAGTCTATTCATCAAAACAAAAAATTGTTTCAACTGATTTTGGAGATAGAGATGTAATTTCTGTTGCTGTTGAAAGTAAAGATGTAGCATGCACAATTCTAAATATTCGAGAAGGCAGGTTGGTTGGGAGGAAGCAATTAAAACTTACTTGTACACCTGATGAGCAGTTAAATCAAGTTTATTCTGCAGTACTAAAATTTTATTATAATGAATTTGTCGAAGTTCCAAAAGAGATTATTATTGAAGTAGCACCTTATGAAGAAGATTCAATTCTTGAATGGCTTAAAACAAAAGTCGGAAGAAATATTAGAATTGTTGTGCCAAAAATAACGAGTGATACTATGTTACTCTTAAAAATGTGCAAACAGAATTCGATACTTCAGTTAAAAGATATTCAACTTCAAAAAATGAAAAAAGAAGGAAATCTTCCCTATGTTTTAAATGCATTAAAAAGAGATTTACGCCTAAATGTTCTTCCAAGAAAAATTGAATGCTTCGATATTTCTCACATTCAGGGAAGCGAAACCGTAGCTTCACTGGTTGTTTTTGTAGATGGAAAACCTAAGAGATCACTCTACCGACGGTTTATAATTAAGGATATAGATGGAGTTGACGATTTTGCTTCGATGAGAGAAGTTGTTGAAAGAAGATATTCAAGACTGAAAAAAGAGAATTCTCCTCTACCAGAACTTATTATGGTAGATGGCGGAAAGGGACAGCTCTCTAGTGCTGTATCAATTTTGGAAGATTTGGAATACAAGAATTATAACATTATTGGATTAGCAAAAAGATTGGAAGAAATTTTCTTCCCTGGTGATTCGGAAGCACAGACTATTCCTAAAACATCGTCATCTCTTAAACTACTACAGCACCTTAGAGATGAAGCACATCGTTTTGCAATAACATTTCACAGAGAACGAAGAAGTAAACGAACTTTCCAAACTGAACTAACAGAAATTAAAGGAGTTGGAGAAAAAGTTGCTACTAAATTATTAATTGAATTTAAAAGTGTGAATGAAATTAAGAAAAGATCGGTTGAAGAATTATCTGAAGTGGTAGGAAAATTTAAAGCAAATTTAATTTTTGAGTTCTACAAAAAAAAGAAATAGATTTAACTCTCCCAGAAATTTGTTTTTTCATTCCTAAATACTTCAGGTAGAAATTTTATTTTATCTGAGGTTCACGATAAAAACATTCGGGAATGACAATTGAGAAGTAATTATTAGAATCAGTTGCTGAGCTTGTCTCCGAATGGATGCCTTTGGCAGAAGCTACCATTTTTCGGCGTGAATTTGACCTACAACTTTTCCTTTGTGTTCAATAAAACCTTCGCCGTCTAACACTGCAATGGTTTCATCAATCATATAAGGATTTCCACACAAGAAAATATGTGTATTTTCCGGAGAGAGTTTAGTGTTCCAAGCTGTGTCTAATTTTTTTTGTTTCCAAATATCTTGAACAAAACCAACTTCCCCACCCCATTTTACAACTTCTTTATGGGTATCTGTAATTGTTGGAATATAAGTAAAGTTAGGAAATAACGAATCGAGTAAAGACAATTCTGACGAATATCCCAAATCCCAAGTATTATAAGCCCCGTGAAGAACAGCAATACTTCTATTTGGATTTGCCAAGGCATTCGAACGCAACATGCTAATATAAGGTGCAACACCAGTTCCTGTGGCAATTAAAACAAGATTGGCATCCTTTGGAGCTTTATCCATTGTAAACATACCAGTGAACTTAGTGGTTAAACCAATTTTATCACCAGGTTGTAATGCAAATATTCTTGAAGTTAATTCTCCATCATGAACTAAAGTAATATAAAATTCAATATATTCTTTGTTTTTTGAAGATGATGCGATAGAATAAGCACGTCTAATCATTTTTTCAGGGTCAACTTCTTGGTGTTCGGGAATCGCATTTTCGCAACGTGGAGCAGAACCTGGTAAATATAAAACGGCAAATTGCCCCGCTTCAAATTCTGGAATTTTCCATCCATCAGGAGATACTCTAATAACTATATTTACTGGTGAAATTCGCAATACTTGAGTTACTAAGCTATTTAACTCCAACTGTTTAGCCATTACTTTTCCTATAGACTTAATACTAAATTATAATTTGATGATTTAAAATATTTGAGATTCAAATTTAATAAAATAGGATGAAACAGTTTGAATATTATTCAAAATATTTCATCCTAAATTTAGAATATTTTGCTTACAATTAAACTAATTTTGCAACTAATGTAATTTGTGTTCCAGCAAATAATTTTGAAATTGGACATTGCTCTTTAGCACTTTTTGCTAATTCTTGGAATTTATCATCGCTTAAGCCTGGTATATTTGCTTCGCAATTTAATTCTATTCCAGTAATTTGTGGTCCACCATCAACAGTACCTAATGTAACTGTAGCAGTAGTTTCAATACTTGTAGGAACAATTTTTTCTTTTCCTAGAAGTGCTGATAAAAACATTGAAAAACATCCCGCATTTGCTGCACCAACTAATTCTTCTGGATTAGTTTCTGCGCCATCTTCAAAACGTGATGCAAATGTGAATGGTCCTTCATAACCAGTAAAACTCATTTTACCATTTCCACTCTTTAATTCACCATTCCATAATGCTTTTGCTGTGCTTACTCCCATGATACGACTCCTTTTTAATAACTTATTATTTTATTGATTAGACATTTTGAAAAATAGTAGCATGTCATTTCAAACCCGATTTTTGGAAGAGAAGTCTTTTATTTTAGAAAGTTTTCTCTTCCGCTAAAAAGAATCGGAAGAGAAATGACATAATGTAATTATTATTTTTCATAAGGTCTATTATTTAATTTATTTTTTACTTTTAAGACATTCGTTGCAAACGCCTCTTAAATTAATATTTACTTTTTCTACTTTGTGATTTTCAATTTCACTAATTCCGTACAAATTGCTATCCAAATCAATATCAATAATATTTTTACAAATATTACACTGAAAATGAGCATGCGGTTTTTGCGATTGCTCATATAAAATCTCAGTGTTATCAATTGTAATTGAATTAATTATTTTCTTTTCCGCAAACAAAGCTAATGTATTATAGACAGTAGTTTTAGAAAGTGTGGGAATTTCATGAATTAATTTTTGATAGATTGAATCAACAGAACTGTGATGTTCATTATTCAAAATAAATTGCATTATTTTTATCCTCTGAATTGAGGGACTTACGCCTTTTTTATGCAAAATTTTTGAAATATTTTCTATCGTGCTTTCTATCATTGGGTTTTATATTTTTCCAACTAAATCTAATCCTGGATGTAAAGTTGCTGCACCTGGTTTCCAGTTTGCTGGACATACATCTCCATCGGCTTCAGCTACAAATTTTGCTGCTTGAAGTTTTCTTAACAACTCATCTGCACTTCTACCAATGTTATTGTCATGAATTTCAAAAGCTTTTAAAATACTATCTGGATCAATTATAAAACTTCCTCTAAGAGATAGACCTTCTTTCTTTATGTACGTGCCAAATTTTTTGCTAATTTTTCCATTAGTATCTGAACCCATTGGATACTCTATTTTCCCAATTGCATCTGATGAATCATGCCACGCTTTGTGTACAAAAACTGTATCTGTACTAATACTTAGTATTTCTGCATTACTGGCTTTAAATTCTTCATATTTCTCTTGCAAATCTTCCAATTCTGTTGGACAGATAAACGTAAAATCTGCTGGATAAAAAACAACAACTAGCCATTGCCCTTTATAATCTCTTAACCTAATATTTTTAATTTCTTCATTTTGAAATACTTGCAAATCCAAATCAGGCACTTTTTGTCCTATCTTTATCATAACTACTCCTTTTATAAATATGTTTATTAAATAAATTTGTAATGATTATAATACTAAAATAACAACATATTTGTTGGATGTCAAGTCTTATTATAAATTAGAGATAGGCTTTCAATTCAAAATCTATTTATTCTCACCTATATATTAAAATTAATTCATTAAGAACTAACATTATATTTTTAGAAATGAAGTTATTGTATATTAATCGGCTGATAGTATTCCAAGTTTCTTACAAACTCGTAAAAAAAGTCTGCCCATTCTCTTTTGTATGAATATAAAGCAAGTTTGCTCTAACCATTTTAATTAATGTGCGTGAAGCTCGTCGTTCCGAGATATTTGCAGAGTGTTTTAATTCTAGAACAGAAATTGAGTCGTTCTCTAACAAATAGTTAAAAACGACTTCTTCATTTTTTCCAACAGAATATTTAGCAAGCTTTGAATTATTACTTTTAGATTGAAGTATTTTTATCATCTCTTTACTTGCTGGAACACTCATATCTTTAACCCTAACATATACTTCGGCACTGTTTAGGTCAAGCTCACTTTGGTAATCTTGAATTCGATGAGGTTTTACTTCTGATTGTGGAATTTTTACAACCACAATTTCACGCCCGAACAATTCAACGAATTCTTGGCTATAAATTATCTGTGGTTCGCAATAGCTTTCTGCAGTCTCTTTGATAAGTTCGGAGATTTCTTTTTCACTTTCAACACCGTATATTGAGCCATCGTCATCAATTCCAAACAATAGTATTCCACCAATTGTATTTGCGAATGCAATTATTTCTTTAGCAATTTTAGTGTGTGTTGAAAATCTTTGTTTAAACTCAGTAGTTAAATTTTCACCTCCAGCAATAATATTTTTTAGTTTTTTAATATTCATTATTGCTTTCAGATTTTATTTTTGCCCTTTTGTTCCCTGCCCTTTAATTAACTCTGGTGGATTCGCAGATTTTGTGCTGTCGTCAAGACTTTCTTCTTTTTGCTTTTCATCTTCTTCTAATTGATGCTCTAAAACTTTTTTAGTTGAATCTTTAGTTGTTAAGGAAGTTGAGTCCGCAAAAGAAACTGAATCACCAACGGAAATTGAATCGGTTATTTCAGTAGAATCAATAATAGTAGGAGCGTTTGATAAAGAATCTATTTTAAACTGTGCCAGACTATCCGCCCTAATACTATCAGCTATCACTTTTTCAAAACGTGCTATTGAATCTTGAATCGCTTTTTCAAAACGAGCAATTGAGTCTTGAACAGCTTTTTTTTCACCATGATAAAAAATTAATTTAGAATTAATATCTCTTACATATTCTGTTTTGGGGTACTTTGCTTTTAGAGTGTCGTAGTAATTAACCGCTCCGTCGTAATCTTCTAATTTATTTTCATAAACCCAACCAATAGAATATAATGCTTTTGGAGCATAGTGCGATTCTGGGAAAACTTCATAAATGGAATTTAACTCCTCAATAGCATCATAATATTCTTCTTTTTCAATTAAGGTCTCAGCAATATAATATTTATCAAGTGCAGGGTCAGAGTTTAATTCTTCAATGCTTATTCCAAGTCTTACTGCAGCAACTTTTGCAATTGGGTCACTGCTATAATTATCAAAAACATATTGGAAAAGAGAATCAGCCCTTATCTTATTTTCAAGAGTTAAATAGTAACTTCCAAGTGAATAGAGAGTTTTCGCCTGATATCGTGTAGTTGGATAATTTGTTACAATATCATTATAATAGAAATATGCTGAGTCTGGCACTACCAAATCCGAAAAATATAAATTTCCTAATTCATATTCATTCTTAGTAATTTGGTTTAATACAGAATCTACTGAAATTATGGGGAGCTTTGGCTCATATGTATATAAAGAATCTTCTTCATATATGAATTGTGCTTTCAAGGCCGTACCAGTTCCACGAGTAGGTTTTCTACCCTTAGTAGGAGTCTGCCTTACGTTTTCAGATTCTTTAAGTTCATTAGCAACTTGCATTGCAGAATCTCTTCTTGTGGAATATCCGGCATAAGCAATTGAATCTTGTCTATATAAAGTTGTATCGAGCAAGTAGCTATATCCCATCTTAGATGAAAATATTTTATCATTATAATTTTCACGTGATTTAAGAACATTTGCTTTTATCCTTGCTTCAATTCTGTATTCACTCGGAGCCTTTTTGGTAGCAACTTTTTCATAAAGAATTTTAGCACTATCATAATCCATGTAGATATGCTCCATTATATCGCCTTGCATAAAGGCAGCAATACCACTACTTTCATTCTTTGTGTAACCAGTATCGATAGAATAAAATATTTCTAGTGCAGTTTCAACTTCTCCAGATTCTAATTCAATTTGAGCAATTTCTAAATCAATTATATCCCAATGCAGTTCGTACTTAGTGTTATCTCTTAATCTATTCAATCTTTGCAAGGCTTCATCCTCGCGGCTTAGATGCTTAATTGCTTTTGCATACTCAAGTTTACTTTTGAATTCAATTTCAAAAGTAGGAGATCCTTCCTCAACAAGTTCAAAGGCAGCAACTCCTTTTTCATAATTTTCAAGCGAGATGTACAGCATTCCAAGTTCATAAGTTACTTCACTTTTTACTTCATCTTCTAAATTTTGTTCAACTAGTTCTTCAATTTTTGTTATTGCTTTGAAGAACTCTTCACGATAAATTAAATAACTTATTTCTGCCAGATAAACTTCAAAAAGGATTAGTTCGTTCTCGTTAGTTAGTGCAAGTGTTTTTACCTCTTCAAGATGTTCTAGAGCTAAGTCAAAGGTTCTCATCTGCAGTTCACATTTTGCAATCCATAATTTTGCAGAAAGTGCATATTCTTCATCATTGAATTTATCTAATTCGATAAATTTACGAAGCCCTTTGTTATACTGCCCTTTGTAGTAATACGATTTAGCAATCATGTAAATTGCTTCGTGAATATACTTTGAATCTTTATTAAACTGTAATATTTTTGATGAAAATTTAATAACCTCATCAAAGCTTTTATTTGCTTGTGAAGATAACTTCTCTTCCTTAAACTGGAAAAGAGGTTTTTTTTGATTTAACACAATTTCTTCTTCCCCTTCTTCAAAAGCTGTTTCAGCTATGTAGAACCTGTTATAGTATGCAGTAAAATTATTCCACATACCACAACTATTTAGAAGCAAGAAGAAAGACATAAGTCCAAGTAAAGAGAAGTATTTATTTAATTTGATATTCATTATTCCTTTAAAGTATTGTTGATGTAACTTTATAATACTCGTTGGTATATGTTTATAGTAAAATTTATTGAGCTAACCTTTACCATGACAATGTTTATATTTTTTACCACTTCCACAATGGCAAAGATCATTTCTGCCAACTTTAACTTCGGCTTTTATTGGTTGTTGCTTTCCACGATTTCCACCTTCATCTTTTTCACTCTTCAATCCAAGATTACCAGCGTTGTCTTTTACCATGTTCATTCTTTGAACTGGAATTCTTCTATTTTGCATTTCTTCTGGTTGTTGTGGGAAAAATTTGAAGCAAAAAGAAACTGTTTCATCTCTGATTTCTTCAACCAAAGTAATAAACAAATTAAATGCTTCTCCTTTGTATTCAAGAAGAGGATCTTTTTGACCATAGGCACGTAGCCCAATTCCTTCTTTCAAATCATCCATCTCACGAAGATGATCTTTCCACTTCTCATCAATTACATGAAGTACTGCATAACGTTCTAGTCTAGCCATAACTTCTGGAGTAATCATTTCCTCTTTGCGGCTATAAAATTTATGTGCTTCATCAATAATAAGTTTTTTAACACCATCTCTTCCAAGGTCTTGATAAGTTGTTGGATCTAGCTTTACATCAACTAAGAGATGCTTCATTAAATCCTCTCTTAATTGGTCTATTTGCGCATTCTCATAATATTGGTCTAACACTGTATCTATGTATTCATCCAAGTCACTAAATACTTGCTCTTTTAATCTTTCACCTTCAAGAGCTTGTTTACGTTTGTTGTAAATTACCTCGCGTTGCTGATTCATAACGTCATCATATTCAAGCAGACGCTTACGAATAGCAAAGTTATTCTCCTCAACTTTTTTCTGAGCACGTTCTACAGATTTAGTAATCATTGAATGCTCAATTGCTTCGCCATCTTCCATTCCTAATTTACTCATAATGGAAGTAACTCTATCGCCACCAAATAATCTCATTAAATCATCTTCAAGAGAAATATAGAATTTTGAAGTACCTGCATCACCTTGACGTCCAGAACGACCACGCAACTGCCTATCTATACGGCGAGATTCATGCCGACCAGTACCCAAAATGTATAACCCGCCTTTTTCCTTAATTCCAGAACCAAGTTTAATATCGGTTCCTCTACCAGCCATGTTTGTTGCAATTGTTACTGCTCCCGGCTGACCGGCAAATCCAACTATTTCAGCTTCACTTTTGTGTTTCTTCGCGTTCAACACATTGTGTTGCACACCTTGACGTTTCAGCATTCTACTCAAAGTTTCAGAAACTTCAACATTAACAGTTCCAACAAGAACTGGACGCTTTTCAGCTTGAAGTTCCTTTACTTTTTCAATTACTGCATTATATTTTTCTCGTCTCGTTCTGTAAATTGCATCTTCATCATCTCGGCGAGTAATTGGTTTGTTTGTTGGAATTACGACAACTTCAAGTTTATATATTTCATGAAACTCACCTTCTTCAGTTTCTGCAGTTCCTGTCATACCAGCAATTTTCTTGTACAGACGAAAATAATTTTGAAGTGTAATTGTAGCAAGAGTTTGGGAATCTCTTTCAACTTTCACTTTCTCTTTAGCTTCAATAGCTTGATGAAGTCCGTCGGAGTATCTACGACCGGGTAGTACACGCCCCGTAAACTCATCAACAATTGCAATTTTTCCATCTTCAGTAATTACATACGAATCATCCTTTGAAAATAAAGTATATGCTTTCAGGAGTTGATTCAAAGTATGAATTCTATCACTACGCTCGCCATATAAATGATAAAGAGCATCTTTCTTTTTAACCTTTTCTTCAAACGGAAGTGAATCGTCACTATCAATATTACCAATTCCATCACTTAAATCTGGTAGGACAAAATATTCAGTACCTTCGCTTGAGCCAACTGCAAGTTCTTCTCTGCCTTTTTCGGTGAGATCAATAGAGTTTTGTTTTTCATCAATTGCAAAGTAGAGATATTCATCTATCTCAGGCATGTTCTTCGCGTTTTCTCTTAAGAACTCTAGTTCAGTAGAATTAAGTAGTTTCTGATATGCAGGTTCGTTTAATAATTTAATTAATCTTTTATTTTTGGGAAGTCCACGACTTGCTCGTAGTAAAGCTTTACCTGCTTCATCTCTATCAACATCTGTAGAATTTAGCATGTCTTCAGACTCTTGCACAAGCTCTGCAACAAGTGCAGTTTGCTTTCTAAGAAGTCGTTCAACTTTAGGATTCATTTCATCAAATTTTTGATCAGTAGAACCAACTGCTCCAGAAATAATTAATGGTGTTCTAGCTTCATCTATTAATACAGAATCTACTTCATCCACAATTACATAATTATGAACTCTTTGAACACGATTTTCAATTGAGGTTGCCATGTTATCGCGAAGATAATCGAAACCAAATTCGTTGTTAGTTCCATAAGTTACATCTCTGCCATACATTTCTTTTCGCTGCTCAGGATCCATTGTATTAAGAATACATCCAACAGTTAAACCATGATATTTAAATACTTCCCCCATCCACTCACTATCACGTTTTGCAAGATAATCGTTAACTGTAACTACGTGAACTCCACGTCCCGTAAGTGCATTAAGATATATTGGCATTGTTGCAACAAGAGTTTTTCCCTCACCAGTAGCCATCTCTGCAATTACCCCTTGATGAAGAACAACACCACCAATTAACTGAACATCGTATGGCACCATTTCCCAAGTGATACTATAACCAGCAGCATCCCATGATTTACCAACTAATCTTTTAGATGTTTCTTTAACAACTGCAAATGCTTCTGGTAAAAGTTCATCTAAAATTTCTTCATACTCTTCATCCAAGGACTCTTTTAGAAGATCCAGTTGTTCGTATAACAAGGCTCTATCGCCATCAAATTCGTCAGCATGTAATTGGTCTTTTATTTCTTCAATTTGTTTTCTTGTTTCTTCAGTATGTATCTGAACTTTACCCTTAAATTCAATTGTCTTCGCTTTTAAATCATCATCACTCAAAAGTGTTATCTTTTCATACTCACTATTTATCTCATCAACTATAGGCCATAAATCTTTCATTGCCTTTTCGTTTCTATCACCAAATATTTTCTTTAACAAACCTTGTAACATCAATTACTCCTAAATTTTAACAACTCTAAAGTTACTTAAAACTGACTTCTATTTCAAAAGAAAGCTGCCTTGCAGCAACTTTAAATTTCAATGATTTTGTCCAAAAATAGATAACAAATATTAGAAATTATATGCTAAAATTTGTAACCACTATTAGCAATTAATAGTAAATTTGCTTCATCTTATATATTAGCCAACCGATTTTTAAAGTGTAGTCTTAGTTAAAACAAAAAATATGTAGGAGTTACGAAAGAAGGATACTTTAGGAAAAGTGTTATTGCAAATTTGTTAACTAAAACGCTTTTGCAAAAAACAATATTTTATTCATGAATTGTTGGAACATGTCTTGCCTAGGCTTTTGGTTTAGAATACATCTTTTTATGAATATTTGTTTTTGTGCTTTTAGTAAACATTTGAATTTATCTTTATCTACCGTTGAATGTGCAACTCAATCGAGATGATATATTTCCATTATCTCTTTTAAGAGAAATTCAAGATTGATATTTAGGTCTAATAATTTTCCACTATAAATATCAAATATCCAACCGTGAACTGTTATTTTCCTACTCCTATAAGCTTTTTGAACTTCAGGGGTTTTGATTAAATTAATACATTGTTCTTGAACATTTAGTTCAACCAATCTATCGTATTTTGCTCTTTCATCTTGTATTGAATCAAGTTCTTTTCTATGCAAACGATAAACATCTCGTATATTTCTTAACCATGGATTTAATATCCCCAAATCAGTTGATTGCATTGCCGCTTCCACACCTCCACAATGGTAGTGCCCACAAACCACAATGTGATTTACTTTCAAGTAATCCACAGCATAATGTATTGTGGACATTGTACTTAAGTCTGTATTTGGAATCATGTTTGCAATATTTCTATGCACAAAAACTTCTCCCGGTCCTACGCCCATAAGTTCTTCTGCACTAACACGGCTATCAGAACAACCAATATATAGAATATCTGGATTTTGATCCTCTGATAAAGAGTCAAAATATTTTTTATCTATTTGCAGTTTCTTTGCAACCCACTCTCTGTTATTTGCAAATATTTTTTTTAGATTCATCATTAATTATCCTAATAATTTATTAGTATTTTTTTTTGAATAAAGCGAAAATGTCTTTTTTGTATATCAAGTCATATCCATTACTCATGCACCTTTTGTATTTTCCTCTCCAGGATGACGAAAAAGAATTCTTCCAAATAATATTGTCAATAAAGAGTATAAAGTCGTTAAAATTACGAAAATTACTGATAAATTCTCACTAGAAATTATATGCTTAACTAATGTGATAGAACCTATCATAAAATGAGTTAAATTTGCTATAACTATGGGTCGATTATAAACACCACCAATAAATGATGCTTTTGTCATCCAATTTAACATTGCAAATGAAAAGTAAAGTGCTCCTAAAATTTGAATTTTTGTTTGGATTAATTTACTTGTTCTCAGATCAAAGTAAATCGAAATTTCTTGCGGGAGGAAAGTCAAACTAATTCCAACTATTCCCAGCATTATTGCACTGAAAGTCATTATTAATTTTGTATTCATTATGTCTATCCTTATTGCTTTAAAAATAGTAAATTATTTAAACAGCATAGAACTTGTAAAAATAAATCACATTGTGTGTTTTATGTTTAATTAAGTTTACTTTAATTTATAAAGTGAAATGACAATTAATAACCTATTTCACCCATACGGATTATTTACTATTTTAAATCTAATTGCCCATTCGGGTAAAGTGCAAAACGCCCTTTAGTTCTTTCATGAACTTGATCGTGCCTTGGCCATGGCCATCCACCAAATTGAGTTTTTTGATATTCCTCCATTGTTTGTTGAAGCTCTAACTTTGTGTTCATAACAAATGGACCATATTGTGCAACCGGTTCATTTATTGGTTTACCTTGAAGTAATAAAATAAAACCGTCTTCATCACCACAAACAAGAGTTATTTCTTCGTCAACTTTTACAACTATAGAATGATTAACCGAAACGGTTTCTTCATCAAAATTCATTGTACTCCCACTATAAAAATATAATGTTCTATTTACTTCGGAACTAGTTTTGGGTAACATCCATTTTGCACCTGCTTCCATTCTTATAGTACATATAGTAACATTGTTTTCTGAATTTGCCGCCCATGAATCAGGAGCTGGATAATTATATTTGATATTTCCTAATTCACCAGAAATGATTCTAATGTGAATCGATTTTTTATTTTCGTCTACTACATCAAGAAAAGGAATTGTTTCATTCCAAAGCATAGTAAAATAGGGTTCTACAAGTTTATTGGCTTGCGATAAATTTAACCATATTTGAAATATTTCAAATGGATTTTCTTCATCAATATTGAGTAAAGGAAACATTTCTGAATGTTGAATACCTTTGCCTGCCGTCATCCATTGAACATCACCTTTTCCGAAACGACCTAATCCACCTAAAGAATCAGCATGATCAACAATGCCACTTTCAGCAATTGTGATAGTTTCAAAACCTCTGTGTGGATGACTTGGGAATCCTGGAATTATTTCTCCGTGATACATACGCCAACCATCTTTAATTGTGAAATCCTGTCCAAGATTTCTTCCTTGCAAAGAAGTATCTGGTCCCATGTTTTCATTACCTTTTGGATAGGCATCTTTATGGTAAGCACAAAAAAGAAAGGGGTCTTGAGTTTTCCATGGGAATCCTAGTGGTGATATATCTAATATATTATTTTTACTCATTCTTGACTCGCAATATATTTTTACAAACATGTAATATTAAGTCATTATATCCCATTAAACAACAATTATTATTAGATTTTTTCATGTCGCTTTTCTCAATTCATTTTTTTTGCAATTCCAGTTACAAACAAGTTTAACGGTGATAATCGGTCAATTTTTGATTATTTTATTTTTTAAATAATAATTACTACTAAAACTATATTAGCATAAAGAAAACACCAAATGCTATAATAATTAAGGCAATGAAAACAAGAAATGAATACCTATAATTACAAATGCACAAACTGTAAATCAGAATTTAACTCAGACAATATCGAAAATACTTTTCACTACCTATGTCCTAAATGTGGAATCGCCGAGAAAAATAAACCACTAAAAGGTGTTTTACAAATTACTTATGATTATGATTTTATAAGAGAAAATATTTCAAAAGACTCTTTTCTAAAATTGGAAGCCGGCAAATTCTGGCTCTATCCAGAGCTTTGGCCAATAGATTTTTCAAAAATTAGTGGTTCTATTTTGGATAGACTTACGCTTCCATCCAAAACTCTGTTAAATTACAAAATTAATAATAACAAGTTTTCAATCTTAGATGAAACAAGAAATCCAACGCTTTCATATAAGGATAGAGCTTCCTCTCTTGTTGCACTAAAAGCGATTGAGCTTGAAATTACTGGAATCGCTGCTGCATCTACAGGTAATGCTGGTTCATCTCTTGCTGGTATTTGTGCCCGACTTGGATTGATTTCACATATTTACGTTCCTAAAAATATTCCAGATGCTAAGCGAATACAAATTGAAGCATACGGAGCAAACCTTGTTGTAGTTGATGGTGACTACGATTTAGCTTTTGATAAATGCATAGAAGATTCGAAAACAAATAACTGGTATAACAGAAACACTGCTTATAATCCACTTACAATTGAAGGCAAGAAATCCTCGGCGTATGATATTTTTATTCAAACTAATGGAAATATTCCCGATGTTATTTTGGTCCCAGTTGGGGATGGAGTAATTATCTCTGGTATTTACAAAGGATTTTTAGAACTTCTAAAGCTCGGCTGGATTGAAAAACTTCCACAACTAATTGGAGTACAATCAGAGAAAAGCGATGCCGTTGTTCGATATTTAGATAGCAATGTTTTTGAGTATAAATCAGCAACAACAATCGCAGATAGTATTTCTGCTGGTGCTCCACGCAATTTATATTTAGCTGCAGAGGCTATTAATGAAAGTGGTGGTGAGGCTATTGCAATTTCCGATGAGGATATTCTAACTAGCCAAAAGGAATTTATTAAGGCAACTGGTATTTTGTGTGAGCCCTCGAGTGCTACAACTTATGCTGGATACAAGAAATTAAGCAACAAAAATATTTTGCGGAATAAATCTGTTCTTCTTTTAATAACTGGAAATGGATTGAAAGATATTGAGTCGTTGAAAATATGAAAGAGATTTCTCAGTCGACCGATGGGGCTGGTCTCCTTCGAAATGACAGTTTCTCTATAACAGGGCTTGTTATTGCTGCGGGGCTTTCGTCCCGAATCGGAGAATTTAAACCACTTTTGCAATATGACGGCAGAACATTTTTAGAAAATATTATTAATAAACTGGATTCTATTTGCGATCAAATAATTGTCGTTACTGGACATAATCGAACTTCAATTGATACGGAATTAAATTTATCTCAAAACACAAACAAAATCAAAACAGTTTTTAATAAAAACTATACTGATGGAATGTTCACATCTTTACAAGCTGGCCTAGCACATGCAAATGAAAAGAATTGGGTTTTATATCATTTTATAGATCAGCCTGCAATTCCAAAATTGTTTTATGAACAAATTATTTCTGAAATAGATGATGATTTTGACTGGATTCAGCCAACTAACAATGGGAAAAAGGGACATCCAATTTTATTAGGTGGAAAAACAATAGATGCAATTTTGTCTTCTGACTCGCAAAGTAATTTGAAACAAATCTCTGAATCACATAAAATCAAAAAAAAGTATTTTGATACTGAAACAAAATCAATATTTTTTGATGTAGATACAAAAGATGATTTTAAAAAATTAATGGAAGAACATTAGAGTTTTGCGAATATTGTTCTTATCTATTTGTTCTCGAAAAATTTCTCGTAATCTTTCCCTAAATCTTTGAAAAATCCATTTGGCTCAATTAAAATGGAAGTACCTTCAACAGCAATTTTTCCATCTTCTAAAATAATTTCACCTTTTGCAAATATTTTTTTACCTTCTTTGCTCATAATCTTTGCATGAATCTTGAGTGGGACTCCAAGTGGGACTGGTTTTAAAAAATTAATATTTAAATTAGCTGAAACAATCTTATATCCAGTTACCCAAGCTGCAAAGCCCATTGCTTCATCTAGCAATGCGGCGGACGCTCCACCATGTGCGTGTTGAGGCGGACCTTGTTGTTCTATGGTTAGAACAATATCACAATATATTTCGTTGTTATCATCATAGTACCATTCAACGCCAATACTTTTATGGTTTTCAGTTCCGCAGACGAAACATGCTCCATGTTCTGGTAGAGGTTTTAGATTAATATTTTCTTTATTTTTCATTTAATTTTGTCCAAGCTTGTCAGTACTAATTGTTCGTTTCTTAATTGGAAGTTTATAATATCTTGTCCCATCATATTGATAAAAAGCATTTGCAACTGCTCCAGCAGTAGGGACAAGCCCAATTTCGCCAACACCTTTTGCTCCGTGCGGTCCATTTGGGTCAGGAACTTCAACGCCAATTACTTCAATTTCTGGAGTTTCTTTAGCACGTAACACTCCCATTTTTCTGAGGCGAGTAGATTTAGGAATTCCGTTTTCCATTTCAAGTTCTTCAGAAATTGCATAACCTAACCCCATATGAACAGAACCTTCAATTTGTCCTTCAAACAAAGTAGGATTAATAATTTTTCCTGCATCATGTGCAGCAATTATTTTTTTCACTTTTCCATCATCATCAAGAATTACTACTTGAGTAGCATAGCTGTATGAATAATGAGTAATTATTTCTTTAGAATCATCACCGGGTTTTGTTGTCCAATCACAAACCCAAATTCCAACATAAGTTTTTCCAACAAGCTGCGAAAGTGTATTAGTTTTCAAATCCTTTATTAAATCTTTAGCTGTTTCTCTAATTGAATTACCGACGAGAGAAGTAGCACGCGAAGCGGTTGTCATTCCAGAGCGAGCTTCTTTAGATGTATCGACAACAACCTCAATAATATTTGGATCTATTCCAGTCTCTTCACATAAAAATTGAACTGCCACAGTGTTTACACCTTGTCCCATCTCAGTCCAACCATGATTTAGTATTACTTTATCTTCAGAAATAATTTCTATTTTAATAATACCATCATCTGGCATTCCATTACCAATTCCAGTATTTTTAATTCCACACGCAATTCCAGCATATTTTGCATTTTGAAAAGAATCTTTAACTGCGAGCAAAGTATCACGAACCCCAGCACCAGCATGGATAGTTTGGCCAGTTGCCGTTTGATCTCCATTTTTAATTGCATTGTTAAATCTAAATTGCCATCTTTCAAAATCACCTTGCGTGCATAAATCATCAACACAACTTTCCATTGCAAAGGTAGCTTGGTTAGCACCAAATCCTCTCATTGCTCCGCAAGGAAGATTATTTGTATAAACTGCTTTTGCACTAACTTTTACATTCGGGATTGTATAAGCACCAGTTGAATGACCAGCCGCACGTTCAAGAACTTTCATCCCAACGGAAGCATATGCTCCAGTATCTCCAATAATATCGGCTTCTAAAAAAATAAGAATTCCATTTTCGTCACACCCTAAAGTGTAATCCATTCTTAGTGGATGTCGTTTAGGGTGCATTATTATTGACTCATCTCGAGTTAAAGTATATTTAACTGTCTTCCCAAGAATAAAAGATGCAAGTGCGGCATGATGTTGAACCGTTAAATCTTCTTTTCCACCAAAGCCACCACCATTTGGGACAAGCTGAACACGGACTTTATCTTCTTTAATATTTAAAATTTTAGCTATTTCTTTTCTATCCTCATAAACCCCTTGTCCTTGCGAGTAGATTTCCACTCCATCATTTAAAGGTCTTGCCACAGCTGATTCTGTTTCCATAAAAGCATGTTCAATCATCTGAGTTTCATAGGTTCCAGTAGAGATATATTTCGATTTGTTTTTAGCAAGTTTAATATTTCCTCTGTCAACCACTGTTTCGGAAAGAAGATTACCATTTTCATGAATTTGTGGGGCATCGTCATCCAATGCTTTTGTCATTTCTGTTAATGGAGAAAGAACTTCGTATTCTATTTTGATTAAGTCTAATGCCGCTCTGGCAATATCGTCACTCTCTGCAACAACGGATGCAATCACATCTCCAACATATCTTGTCTCTTCGCCTACTGCAACCATCATTGGCCAATCTTTAACTATAGCACCTGTAATTCTTTCGCCAGGAATATCATTAGAAGTCAGTACTTTTAAAACACCATCAAGTTTCTCAGCCTCAGTAATATCCAGACTAATTACTCTTGCTCTTGGATATTTGCTAAACTTCAATGCACCAAACAGCATTCCATCAAATCGTAAATCATCAACATATGGAGCAGTTCCAATAGTTAATTTATCAGCATCATATTTTGGCTGCCTCTTTCCGACTCTAGCATTTTGCTTCGGTATTGGAATTGCTTTATTATCTCTAATTGCTTCCGCTGCATAGTCAATTGAATCAACAATTTTTTTATATCCAGTGCAACGACATAAATGTGGAGTAAGTGAATTTACAATTTCTTCTCTGGTTGGATTTGCATTTTGCTGGATTAAGGTATTTGCACGCATTACAATTCCTGGAGTACAAAATCCACACTGTGTTCCACCCTTTTCAACAAACGCATTAGCAAATACTTCTTGTTTATATTCTCCAAGTCCATCGGTCGTAATAACTTCGAGGTTTTCAATTTTGCTCATTGGAGTGACGCATGATAGAACAGCCTCTCTGTTTAGTTCAACTGTGCATGACCCACAACTTCCTTGTCCAGAACATCCATCTTTAACTGTTGTTATGTTTTCAACATTTCGCAAATACTTTAGAAGTGATAATTCTAAATCACCATTGTATTCTTTTTCGACACCGTTTAATTTAAATTTCATGGTAACGCTAATTTTAATTAGTTAAATATTGTTTTTTTTTTAAGATTCATTAGAAGAAAGATCATCTCTGCTACTTTATCCAAAGTTATAGAATCAAATTCATTTGATTTAAGATCAATCTTTGAAATAGAATAATCACTAGAATTAAATTCAACATCAACTTGCTCGGATTGATATTTCATAACTTGTTTATCCATAATTAGTCTTTGCCGCTTTCCATTGTTTTTATATATCAAAATTTTTTCATTTAAATAGTAACAATTATCTTCAGCATAAAAACTCTCTTCAGTAAGATAGAATTTAGGTTTTGTTAAATATGGTGCATCGCTTGTTGGGCAGAATGTATTACAGTTACCACATTCGTTGCAAAAATCACCAATATTGAAAATTTGTGGTTTCTGGTCAACTTTAAAATAATTGTCAACAAAGTTCACAAATTCTCCACTCCTTTTTTCAATTCTATATATTGGGATTTCTTCTGGAGTTGATTCAAAAGTAACATTTGCAAAATTGGGACAAACTCCCACACAAATATTACAAACATCATCACAAAGTAAACAGCGAGAAGCTTCTTCAATTGCTTCTTCCTTGTTTAGCGAAGGATGCACTAACTCAAAATTATCTCTATTGGATAATGAAATTTCAGGCATTGCTTTTCCAAACACGCGTGTTGCTTGATTATGTTGGAATTCCGACAAACTTGGTTTTTCAGATTTGTTGACTTCCGTTTTACTATTTTGAATTACTCTATTTATAATTTCAAGTGCAATTTTCTTTCCGTCACTTATAGCGTTTATAAGAGAATCAGCACCACGGATTGCATCACCACCTGCAAATACATTTTTCAATTCTGTTTCAAATGTATTTTCGTTTAAATTAAGTTTTCCACTTTCAAGAAAATCTAGTTGAACTTCTTGCCCAATAGCAGGAATGATTGAATCGAAACTCATTGAAAATTCTGAGTTTGGAATTTCAATTGGTCGTCTTCTGCCACTTTCATCAGGTTCCCCTAGCTTCATTTTAAGAAGATGGAATTTAAGTTTCCCATTATCTTTTTCAATTTTTTGCGGGGCGGTTAATTCAAGGAGTTCGATTCCTTCAGCTAATAACGCATCTATTTCTTCCTTATCAGCTGGCATTTCTTTTTCTGTTCTACGATAAATTACTGTAACTTTTCCATCAAATCCAACCAATCTATTTGCAGTACGGGCTGCATCAACAGCAGAATTTCCACCTCCAATTATTGCAACTTCTTTGCCAAGTTTGGTTTCTTCTTGTCGTCGGACTTTAGACAAAAATGTTAATTGATTTAGAACGCCATCAAGATTTTCCCCTTCAATATTAAGAAGTTTGCTCCCTTGTGCACCAACAGCAAGATGGATGTAATTATTATCCTTCTGAAGTCGATTGAATAAATCTGAATTAACTTTTTGACTAAAATGGAATTTCACACCAAGTGATTTTATTAAATCAACATCCGCTTTAATTTGTTCATCTGTCAATCTAAAAAATGGAATTGAATCAGACGCCATTCCTCCAGCGAAGGGCTTTGTTTCATAAATATTAACATCAAATCCTTCGAGAGCTAAAAAATAAGCAGAAGATAATCCAGAAGGACCAGCACCAATAATTGCAACACTAAATCCATTTCTCTCTTTGACGGCCGAGGTAATATCAACATTTTCTTTTTCAGAATTGAATCTTTTTATTCCTCGTATTAAGAGAGTATCGTCATAATTCATTCGTGTACATTTTGTTTGACAAAGATGATCACAAACATTACCTGTAATATTTGGGAGAGGATTATCCCTTAATATCACATTAAGTGCTTCACTAAAATTACCTTGCGAAGTATGCCACATATATTCCGAAATATCTTGAGTGATTGCACATGTTTCTGTGCAAGGGGCTTGAACACAATCATATTCAGTTAATTTTCGAGTTGTTTTAATATTATCAAATGGGAAGCTACTTTTGTAATATGCTTTATTCTCTAAAACCGAGTTGGTATAATTTAATAAATTGATCAATCCCGCTTCTCTAGTCTCTCCCATCTCACCTTTTACTTTAATAAATTCATCTATGCTTTTCGCATCAACTTCAGCAAAGTTCTTTTTAAGTTCACCCAAGTATTGAGCCATTCTTAAGTAGCCACCAGGCTTTAGTAAATCAGAGCAGACTGTAATTGGTTTTAGATTACAAGCTAAAGTATCAACAACATTAAAGGCGTCAACACCTGCAGAAAAAGACAAATCAAGTTTTCCATTAAAACTCTTTTGTAATTTGTTTGCAACATTTATACTTATTGGATGCAAAGCACGTCCGCTTGTATAAACCATTTTTGCATTTTCAGGTAACCAACGTGTTGCATTTATTGCTTCGAGAGTATTAGTAAGTTTTAACGAAAACTGAACTCCGAAATCATCAGCACTTTTTTGAAGTGAATTAATTAGATCAATTGCATCTTCATATTTCAAATCGTGTTCAAATGCTTCATCCGGGACATTTATTTCGTAACCTAATTTTTCGTTTAAAATATATCTTAACTTTTCTGCACCCAAAAGAGTTGGATTTAGTTTGATGGTTGTATGTAGTTTTCTCTCTTCAATTAAATATTTTCCAATGCTCTCTATTTCATCCGCTGGGCAACCGTGCATTGTGGAAAGAGTAATGTTGTTTGAAATTTGTGATGGAATATTAATCTCTCTAATCGCTGGATATAATTCTGCGAGTTGTTGCTTTTTCTCTTCAAGTTCTTCCGAGCAATTGTGCATCTTATCAAAAAACCATTGCACATTTGGTTTTAATATTCCCTCTAAGTTATATCCAACACTCATGTTGAATATTATACCAAGTTCCTTACTATTCCAACCAAATTTATGTTTTAGAACATGTATTAAAACCCAAGCATTTAAATATTCATCAAATGATTCTTTTATTTTCAGTTCTTGCGACCACTCGCAATTGTAGCCTTCATCTTCCATGTCGATACATGGTTTTGTAACTTCAAGTTCATCAAGGGTTTGCACTGTTTTTAGCTCAATATACCTCGAGCCTGTTAACCAAGAGGCAATAATATTTTGTGCCATTTGCGTGTGCGGACCTGCAGCAACGCCAAGTGGAGTTTCTAATACTTGACCATATCGTTTCATTTTAAAAGGGTCATCATCGCTTGGAGTAAAAATATTTTCCTTGTAAATTCCAAAAATTCGCCCTTCTTTCTCTTCATTTAAAATCCATTGAAACAATCGCTCAATTGATATTCTATAAAACTTATCACTCATAATTTTTACACTTAAAATTCATAATTTAAAATATTGGACTTTGAAAATAAGGCTTAGATGCCCTAAATACAAGCGATTTTACGATTCGCATTTATCTCGTAAAGTACTTCTCCCCATTCTGTCATTCAATTAAAGAATGGCAGTAGGAATCTACAATATCTATGTTTTATACAGACGTATTTTTGTATTTTCACATATTCACTTTTGAGTTAGTGAATAACGAACAATGATTTTAAGGATTTAAATGCTAATTAGAATATTA
>JAQICK010000288.1 GCA_027858595.1 Melioribacteraceae bacterium | reverse complement strand
AAAATGGAAGAACTATTACAAAAAACATGAAACGATTACAGAATAAATAAAGTATCTTCGATACTTTATTTATTCATTTTCTTAAAAGTAGGAGTCAACCTATTTCAGGACGCTGCAAGATTCCCGCTAGAAACATGCAGGAATGACAACACTTAAAGAGTTAACAAAAACTCCCAATTGTTTTACTAATTAGGAGTCTTTATTTATAATTTATTTGGTAGAACTATTATTTTGAGCTACAAGGATTACATGCACCTTTATCCATTTTGTGGCTATCTTTATTTCCATCTTTGTGCATATCAGGGCTACAAGGATTTGCTCCACAAGGGTTTCCAGCCATTTTACTACCAGCATCTGTTGAGATAAAAGCTATAGAAACTTTTATATTTTCGTCAAGTTTTCCAACAACCATTTTAGGAATCATAACACCGTAATCACCTAATTTAATTTCAAAGTTAGCTTTTACTTTTAACAAATTTCCAGCCATTTTGCCTTTTGTTGCTGCACTCTCTTTGAAATAAGTAAGTTGAGCGTCAACAACTATCTCTTTAGTAACACCATGAACTGTAAAAGCACCATGAAGTTTTACATCTGTTGCTTTTGAATCTGTTAAACTACTAGCACCAGAAATACTTTTTAGTTTAAATTCTGCACTTGGAAACTTAGTAGTATTCAACCACATTTCGCCTCTTAAATGTTCGTCTCGCAAATCGATACCTGTTTTAAGAACATTTAGGTTTACACTTACTTTTCCCATAGCATGTGAAAGATCTGCCGGGTTTATCATTGCAACGGCTTCAACTTCGTTTGATAAGCCTACAATATCTTCCAACGGTGCGTTCGATTCAAATGTTGCTTGGTTTCTGTTATCGCCCGATGCTTGAAACGTTTGTGCATTTATTGTTAATGTTAGTAAAAACAGCAATGCTATTGTTTTTAGAGTTTTCATCACTCCACCTTTTTTTTTGTTAAATAATATTTTTTTTCAAATTGTTAATACAAGTTTATTGCAATTGACAGAAGCATACTGTCTTGCAATTGACATATAAGACAAAAAATGTTTTCTTTCTAAAACTATAATATATGTCGGATATACGGCAGTATTATTGTAACCATCAAATTATATTGAGAACAACAAATTAAGAAGGCTTGCCCTGCGGTGCATTGAGTGTAACCGAAATGAGCTTGTCTAAAGGAGAAAAAAAAATGAACTGTCCAATGTTAAACAAGAATCAAAAAAGGGTTAGAACAATTTCGTTGTTATTAATAGTAATAGCTGTAGTAGCATGGTTAGGATACGGTGGAGATATTTTAACAAAGACTGAAGTTTTGGTTGAAACAAATGATGAACTTTTTGGAAGTGTAAAAGAATGGAAAGACCAATTTATTTTAGGTCTAGATTATACGCTTGTAATTATTTGTGGAATTGTTGCTGTTTCGTTAACAGCTTTATATTTATTGAGGACTAAAAAGGTCTAGGAAATCCTCATATAGTAGAGGTGAAGCTACTTTCGCCTCTACAACGATTTACTACTTTTTTCCCACATTCTTTCTCCCAAACTTTTAACAACTTAACTCGTCTAAAATTCGTAATTTTTAATCAAAATTAATAATAATTAACAAGGAAATATCATGAAGCAAACACTTTCATTTCTTTTAATCCTTCTCCTTTTCACTTCATCATTTGCAATATCACAGACAAAAACTCGTGATGATATTGATGCAAAATACAAATGGAATTTAGAAGACCTTTATTCATCAGTTGATGAATGGAATGCGGATTTAAAAGCAATTGAGAAAAGAATTCCAGAAATAACAGAATTTCAAGGGAAACTAGCCGAGAGTTCAAAAAATTTATTAACTACTTTGGATAATATGTTTTCCATCTACAAGAATTATTCAAAACTATCTAGTTACTCTGCTCGTTTAAAAGATCAAGACTTAGGCAACAGTGGTAACTCTTCTCTTGCTCAGCAAGCAAGCTCACTAGGAACAAAACTATCAGAAGCTGCATCTTTCTTTGATCCTGAAGTATTAGCAATTAATAAAGCCACAATGGACAAATTTTACAAAGAAGAGTCTAAATTGTTAGATTACAAAATTATTCTTGAAGATGTTCAACGCCTACGCGAACATACTTTAACAGAAGCTCAAGAAAAAATTATGGCAAGTTTTGGTTTAATTGGTGCTAATCAATACGATGTTTACGGTATTTTCACAAATGCTGAAATGCCACGTGAAGAAATAACTTTAGCAAATGGTGAAAAAGTAAAATTAACTTCTTCTGCTTTCGCTAAATATAGAACTTCTGAAAATAGAAAAGACAGAGCAATGGTATTTGATAAATTCTTTAACAACTACGGGCAGTTCGAAAAAACTATTGGTGCAAATCTTACTGGTCACGTAAAGGGTGATTACGTTAGAGCTAAAAACAAAAATTACGATACAGCTCTTGAAGCTGCACTAAACAGAAACAACATTCCAACTTCTGTTTATAAAAATTTAATTGAACAAATAAATAATTCACTTCCTACATTGCACAGATTTTTAACTCTTAAAAAAGAAATGTTAGGATTTGACACTTTGTATTATTACGATTTATATACATCCATGGTTGAAAAAGCAGACATGAATTTTTCTGTTGAAGAAGGACAAAAAATAATTCTAAAATCACTTAAACCGCTTGGAAGTGAATACACAGCCGTGCTTCAAAAAGCATTTGATGAGAGATGGGTTGATTACTATCCAACAGATGGAAAACGAAGTGGTGCATATTCAACTGGCGGCGAGTATGACCAACATCCTTATATTTTAATGAACTGGACTGACGATTACAATTCGGTTTCTACATTTGCTCACGAGCTTGGGCATACAATGCACTCGTATTTGTCAAATCAAAATCAGCCATATCAGAACTCGCAATATCCAATATTTGTTGCTGAAATTGCTTCCACTTTGAACGAAAACTTAATGAACGATTATATGGTTGAGAACGCAAAGACTGATAAAGAGAAATTATTTATTCTTGGCAGTTATCTCGAAATGCTGCGTGGAACACTTTTCCGTCAAGTCTCTTTTGCAGAATTTGAATGGGAAATTCACAAAAAAATTGAAGCTGGTGATCCATTAAATGGCGAAATTATGAGTAATATTTATTATGATATTGTTAAACGATATTACGGACATGATCAAGGCGTTACTATTGTTCCTGAATATATTAAATATGAGTGGGCTTATATACCTCATTTTTATTACAACTATTATGTTTATCAATACGCAACATCTATAATTTACGCTACAGCTTTCTACGAAAAAATAAAAGAAGATGGTGATGATGCGGTTAAAGATTATTTCCAAATCTTAAAAGGTGGAGGTTCCGATTATCCAATTTCATTGGTGAAAAAAGCTGGTGTTGACCCTATGTCTGCTGAACCATTTGAATTAGCAATGAAAAGAATGAATGATGTAATGGATAAAATTGAAGAAATATTTAGGAAATAATTATATACCAAGGCTGTCTCAAAAATAGTTCTTGTCATTTCGAACGGAGAGAGAAATCTCTATATTGAAGCAATATTTAAAAGATTCTCACGTCGCTTCGCTCCTCAGAATGACATAATATATGTTTTTGAGACAGTCTCTAATTAACTACGCAAAGCCGATTTAACTC
>JAQICK010000355.1 GCA_027858595.1 Melioribacteraceae bacterium | reverse complement strand
TTTTGCTACTATGATTTTACCAAAAGCGATACAACTCTAACTGATGTTCCTATGAGGGTTGGTTCTTATCCCATTGGTGAAATAACTTGGAGTTTAGATAGTAAATCAATTTATTATGTTTCTGTTAGTGAGGTTTATGTAAAAAATGGAATTAAATCTTTCAATATAGAATCAAATGAAACTACCACTATCCATGATAGAGGAGAGTATGTTTGTTTTGTTCCAGAGAAAAATGTTAAATTAGCAATTTTGGAAAAAGTTGGAGATTCAAAAAGCAAACTTATTATTTACAATCTCGTTTCAAAATCAATAGAGAGAGAATATACGGATATTCCATTCTTTGCTCCTTTTAGAATGTTAAAAGATAACGATAGAGTGTATTTTGATGGGGAACTTGCGTTTTATTCTCTTAGCAAACAAAAAGTATATTATATGCATTTTGATGAACTTGATCTTTCAAAACACATGTATGGTGAGGCAGATATAAATATGGATGGCAATAAATTTATAATTGGAACTTGGAACGAAACTCGAGTTTTATACTCTGTTATTTTACCAAACTTTTTTTAATTAGATAATGAAAAATAGAAAGGCAATATGAATTTAGACATATTAATATTTGCTGCACATCCAGATGATGCAGAACTTGGAATGGGCGGAACAATTGCAAAACTTGTTGCAGAAGGGAAGTCCGTTGGAATTATAGATTTTACCGAAGCAGAACTTAGCAGCAATGGAACAGTTGAAAGCAGACGAGAAGAGACTGCAGAAGCTTCAAAAGTGTTAAATATTTCAATTCGAGAGAATTTGAAAATTGCAGATGGAAAAGTTAAAGTTAATGATGAAGTGGTGAGTGCTGTAATAAAACTTCTCAGAAAATATAAGCCGCGAGTTGTGTTTGCTCCATATTTTAATGACCGTCATCCTGACCATATTGGAGCTAGTAAAATTGTAAAAGAGGCAGTATTCTTTTCTGGATTAAAAAAGATTGAAACCGAATTTGAGGGTGAAAATCAGCAAACTCACCGTCCATATAAATTATATTATTATATGCAGACTTACGAATTTACACCATCGTTCATAATAGATATTTCAGAACATTTTGAAGCAAAAATGAAAAGTGTTAGAGCATATAAATCGCAATTTTATAATCCAAACGAAAAAGGGGAGTTGACTTTTATAAGTGATCCAAAATTTATTAATTTCCTTGAAGCACGTGCAAAGCATTATGGATTTCAAATTAGAAAAGAACACGGAGAACCATTTTTCTCTGAGGAAACAATTGAATTAGAAATTATTTGAGGGCAGAGTGCAGAATAGAGCTAAACCAAAACTTGAAAATATACAAAGATTAGAGAAACTATATAAATATCTAAATTATGAAGTCTCATCATCAGTCCTTTATATAGGTAGTTGGTTTATCCCAATATTTATTCCGTTATTGATTTTAGCAGCAATTGTTTTTACCCCTTTTATGCTTTTTGTTTTATATAAGGAGAATAAAAAAGGTTGGATAATTTTCTTCGTTGTAACTACAATAATTCCAATAATTCTTCTAACTTTTCTATATCCCATACTATTAATGTTAGGGCTTATTCCATTTTACTTTTTTTGCTTCATTTTAAGAATGGAGGCAAAAGGTTGGATAACTGAAATGAGAGCAAGAAATGATTTGGTACTACACAAAATTAGAAAAGAAAATGAAGGACAAGATTTAGAAGATTGGATGGTTATGAGGTAAATAGAAATGGATTGTTAGAAGAATGGAGCTATTCTTTTATTCCCATTTTTTTGAAAACCTTCGAGGTTTTAAGTAATTGAATTTTTCAAAACATAATTAGGATTTTTATATTTAACAGAATTATGCTTATCAAAAACCTCGAAGGTTTATTTCAAATCCCCAACATTTCACAAAATACTTTATTCCACTATTCCATTTTTTCTATCTGTATCTTCCGCTTTTTTACCAGCATAATAGGCTAAAATAAATCCGAGTCCAGCTCCAACAAAGATTAGGAAAGGAATCCATTCTTCAACTCCAGTAAATACGTTCATTAGTAATCCAGAACCCAACCCAAGGCCAAAAAATAGTATTATAATTCCGGCTTTTAGTAATGCATAAGGAAATTCTCTCTTCTTGAATATTTCCCTAATCATGTCAACATCTAATCCGCGTTCAATTACCAATTGCTTTTCACGCGATCTGTAAAAAATGAATGTTACTATAACTGCTCCAGTAACTAAAAACAATATTATGGGTATTAAAAATTCCATTTTATTTCTCCTTTGTTTATGATTAAAAGTAATTTGTTTTTATCTTCAAGTGTTAAGACAAAGTAGTTTGTTGAAAGGTTACAAGTTAATTGAAAATTGAAAATTAGAATTCAAGTTTATGGCTGAGTTCTAATTAACTCAGCATTTTTTTTACAATTCCAAAACACGCCTTCATTCCGTGATGTTCTTGCACGGAATCTCATGTGGTGTTAGAGATGCTGAAATAAATTCAGCATGACCGTGCTTTTTAGTTAACCAGATTCTTTTTAATAATTAAGAGTGCTGACATTATTTTGCAATTTGTATCCCTTTGGGAGAACTCAGCCATATTTAATTTATGTAACCTTATTTCTAATATGTAGTCAAAAGAGGAAACGAATACAAAAAATGAAATCTTGAAACTATTAAAATGAAAAAACCATCAGAAGAAGAAATAATTGAATCAGTTAAAAAAGGGAATCACGGCGATTTTGCTCTATTGATTGATATGTATAAAGACCGTGCTTTTACATTATTAAAGAAAATGCTGAAGAATGAAATGGACGCTGAAGAAGCTTTACAAGATTCATTTTTGAAAGTATTTAATTCATTAAGTGAATTTAGAGAAGAATCGAAATTTTCAACATGGTTTTATAGAGTTGTATATAATACAGCTCTAACAATCATTTCCAGCAAAAAAAGAAAAATTATTATGGAAATGAGTTCTGTGGATGATCATTTTGATTTGGGGGATGAGGATAACAAAATATACGCTCAAGCAGAAAACCAAAATGAGTATGTTTTAAAAATTGTTGATAAATTACCAGTACGAAATGCGTTAGTTATTATACTTTTTTACATTGATGGATTATCGTTGAATGAAATAAGTAAAGTATTAGGAATTTCACTTGTGAACACTAAGGTTTTACTTCATCGTTCGCGAAATGGTTTACGAGATTTGATACTTAAGCACAATTACCAAGAGGTTTTATTATGAAAAATTTAACAGACGAAAATCTAAATAAATTAATTGATAATGAATTAAGTAGCTCAGAAATTGATGAGTTGTATAATCTTATTAAAAAAGATGAAAAATTGCTTAGTAAAACTAAAGCACATCAAATGGTTGATAGTGTTTTGAAAACTTTGGAAATTGAAAATGCACCAGCGAATACAACCGATTTAATTATGCAGAAAATAACAAACTCCGTTTTGGCGAAAGAGAAAAAAAATGGATTCTTCAAATTTATGATGGGTGCTTTTGCAGCCTCTATTCTTCTCGTCATTGGATTTATAATTTCGTCAAATTCAGTAAGTGTAACTTACTCAGAATCTACTTTCAGTTCAATTAGGGAGCAAGCTTTAGAGTATTTGCAAAATTTTACATTTCCAATTAATAGTGATTTGCTTTTAGTTATTACTTCTGCATTAACAGTAATAATTCTTATTTCTGGATATTTTGTTTTCGAAGAACATAAGTCTTTTAAGCAAAAGTTGGATTCAATTTTATAGCTTTTTATTGATTGGTTAATTCCTGATCTGATATAAATATTTTTTTTCTAACCTTATTTCTTCTGCTTCGAGACCAATGTTGTCAACTTAAGCTATTATCATTCTGTGTCGTTTTTCACGGAATCTGCAGCGTCCTGAAATAGGTTGACTCCTACTTTTAAGAAAATGAATAAATAAAGTATCGAAGATACTTTATTTATTCTGTAATCGTTTCATGTTTTTTGTAATAGTTCTTCCATTTT
>JAQICK010000214.1 GCA_027858595.1 Melioribacteraceae bacterium | reverse complement strand
TAATATAAAACTCTATTTCCTCTTTTTTTGCCTTTTCTGAGTTAACCCGAAAAATATTTTCTAACTCTTGCATAAATCATTGTTTTTTATGAATTTAAAGTTCCCTCTGAATCGCTGATTTCGTGATCCTTGCCTAATTCAGCTCCAAGATAAAGTGCTACTGTGTGCCCAGCAAACCCAGCTCCAACAATTACTACTTTTGCCATACTATCACCTATTGTTATTTAAGAACAAATATATATAATGTATCTATTTGGTTTAGTAAGTCTATCCTAAGAAAAACAAAAGCAAACTAAGAGTGTGAATTAAGATAAGAAAAGGCAAAAAAAAAAGATGCTCATAAAGAAGCATCTTTTTTCGTTTTATAATAATAAATGGAATTAGACACCAAGTGTTGTACCTTCACCGCGTAAATCTTTAACAGCTACAATAACTCTTTCTTTAATTCCTGTTTCACCTTTTTTCAAATACCCACGTGGGTCATACATTTTTTTGTTTCCAACATCGCCATCAACTTTAATAACACCATCATAATTTTTAAGCATATGGTCAGCTATTGGACGAGTAAATGCATATTGTGTGTCAGTATCTACATTCATTTTAATTACACCGTAATCTAGAGTTTCTCTTATTTCTTTAAGTGTTGAACCACTTCCACCATGGAATACTAAATCGAACGATGCAGCTTCGCCATGTTTTGCAGTAACAGCATCTTGTCCGTCTTTAAGAATTGATGGACGTAATTTTACATTACCTGGTTTGTAAACACCATGAACATTTCCGAAAGTTGCAGCAAACATAAATCGTGCACCTTCTACTTCGGATAATCTCTCATGCACATAAATCATGTCTTCAGGAGTTGTGTATAGTTTTTCTGCAGGAACATCTTCGTTGCTAATTCCATCTTCTTCGCCACCAACAACTCCAGCTTCAACCTCAAGAATAATTCCAAGTTCTTTACATTCTTTTAAAAGCTCAACAGCAATGTTCATGTTTTCTTCTAAAGGAATTGCAGAGCCATCAAACATGTGAGATTGGAATAATGGAATCATTCCTTTTTCAACTCTTTCTTTTGAAGCAGCTAACAATGGACGGATGAACGAATCTACTTTGTTTGCTTGGCAATGGTCTGTGTGAAGTGCAACGTTAATGTCATACCTATCAGCAACTAGATGAATATGTTGTGCTATTGAAATTGCACCAAGAGCAGCATCTTTAACTCCTTGACCAGATGCAAACTCACCACCACCTGTACTAACTTGAATAATTCCATCTGATTTTGTTTCTGCTAAAGCATGAAGAACTGCATTAGCTGATGATTCTGAAACTACATTAATTGCTGGATAAGCAAATTTGTTTTTCTTTGCATTATCAAGCATTTCACAATATTTTTCGTGCGATACTACTGGCATATTTATCTCCTTTAATTAAAAAATTATCTTTTTTATTTTTAAATACAAAAATAATGAAATTCGAGTGGTTCTACAATGTGGAAATAAATTCATGAAATGGATTGTTCTTCTGTGTTTATAAATATTCAATAACTCTACATTTATAAACCATTGCTTTTTTCTCTTAATCTTAATTCTTAATCTTACTCTAAGGAACAAAACTAAAAAGATTAAGAATTGGTAACTATCCTTTTGGGAATTTTTTACGAAACCCAAAAGCACACACCCCTTGATGCTTCGCATCTTTCCCCTCTCAAGAGGGGATTTATTTTGTTCCATCTTTAGAAAGTCCCCTCTAGAGAGAAGGTTTGTGGTGTGTGCCTTTTTAATCGAAGTCTCACAGACCAATGGTGATGACTTAAGCAACAGAAAAAGCATTTAATTATTATTTCTTTGGTTTTGCTTGCTCTTAATCCTAAACTTGTTTTTAGATATATCTATCACTTTGTCATCTCTCTCCATCAGAACTGGTTCTACCAAAAGAATTCTCTTGGAATAAATGACAGATTCATTGTTTTGCTAAACTTTAATGTGAATTAGTTTTACACCCTTATGTTAAAACATACACTTTTCGGGAGGTAAATTGTTAAAACACTACACTTTTGTGGAGATAAATGCTGAGAACACTACACTTTTGTGGAGATAATTTTGTATGTTTACTACACTTTTGTGGAGATGTAGGTAAAACGTATGAAAAGAGAATTATTTAAACAGCTAATTGCATGGAAAAACAAGCCAAATAGAAAGCCTCTTCTTTTGCAAGGTGCAAGACAAGTTGGCAAGACTTATTTAATAAATCAATTTGGCAAAAATGAGTACAAGCAATTTGTATCGTTAAACTTTGAACGTGAGCCCCAACTAAAAACATTATTTCAAGGCAGCCTTTCAGCTGAGCAAATTATTGAAAACATTGAGCTTTATATTGGGACTAAAATAGATACTCAAAATGTGCTTATATTCTTTGATGAGATTCAAGTTGTGCCCGAAGCAATCACTTCACTAAAGTATTTTCAAGAACAAAAGCCAGAATATAATATTATAGCTGCAGGTTCATTACTTGGAGTAAGTGTCGGTAAAGAAAGAAGCTTCCCTGTTGGTAAAGTTAATTTTATGACTTTATATCCAATGAGCTTTTCAGAATACTTACTTGCATTTGAAGAGGAGCTTCTGCTGAATAAGTTAAATACGCTAGATAAAATTGAGCCATTACCCAAACTTTTACATGATAAACTTACCAGCTATCTTAAAAAGTATCTATTCCTTGGTGGAATGCCTGAAGTTTTGCAGAGCTATAAAGAAAATGGGGATATTAGATTAGCTAGAGAAATCCAAAATGAAATATTGGAATCATACAAAAGGGATTTTTCCAAATATGCAGATAAATCGCAAGCAATTAAGACTTCAGAATTGTGGAACTCAATTCCAAATCAATTAGCAAAAGAGAATAAAAAGTTCAAATATAGCGATGTTCGAAAAAATGCACGTTCCTCTTTATACGAATCAACAATTGAGTGGCTTAAAAATGCTGGATTAATATATACAGTTAATAATATTGGCACTCCAAAATTACCTTTATCTGGTTATGCCGATAGAAGCAAGTTCAAAATATATTTGCTTGATACTGGCTTGCTGGTAGCAATGTTGAATTTATCTTCTGAGATTGTATTGGGTTCCGATTTGTTCTCCGAATATAATGGAGCTTTTATTGAGAACTATGTAGCTAGTGAACTTACAGCAAATGGAGAAAAAGAGCTTTATTATTGGTCTTCCAAAAGTGATGCAGAAGTTGATTACATTTTGCAGACGGACAGCAGTATTGTTCCGCTTGAAGTAAAAAGTGGTTCAAGCAAAAACATCAAAAGCCTGAGAAGCTATACCGAAAAATATAATCCACATATTATATTGAGAACATCACCACGAAATCTAATCCGTTCGGAAGATTTTGTAAATGTTCCACTTTATCTAATTTCCATGATAAACAGAATAACAAAAGGCGAAGTTGAATGAGTTTATTCCCAAAAAAAAACAAAGCACCGTTTTTATGCGGTGCTTTAAATTGACAACAATGCTAAAAATAGATTTAACTATTTTGTTGAAAAAAAAGAGTCCTCCAAACCAGTATTTGTTTTCAATGATGTAACTAGCAACTCCATTGATTGTGGACCAACTGATTGAGAAATTTTAAACGGAAACTTAATACCATCAACTTCTTTGTACTCACTATATGAACTATTTTGAGTCATTACTCCTTGAGGCAATTTTAGGCTTTTACTTTCCTTTACTAAGAACCCCGAAGTTTTACTAAAATAATGTATCCAGACATCTTTATTTGGCAAAGTAAGATTTACTACATAAGCATCCTCGCCCTCTACTTTTTCTGTACCAGCTAGTTTGGCAATAATACCAGCACCACTATAGTCGAGGAATAGATTTAGAGTTGCTTCCATTTTCATGTTTTCTAAAAAATCCCCTTCCAATATTTGCTCTTTGCCCATTGCAGCAACTTTACCAACTGTACCGTCATAAACTGTTTTTTGTTTCATCGTCCCTGCATCCAAGGTTTGCAAATACATATTTGGAGCTTTATTGAAAACTTCTAATTTCATCTCCATTCCTTGAACTTTAGCTGTAATGTAAGTGGTTTTGTCTTTAATCTTTTCAACTTTTTCTCTGCCGCCAATTGCTGAAATATAGTTCTCAATAACGGATTCAGCCGTTACGCCCTCTTCAACATTATTTTCAGAAGGATCATATTCATTTCCGTAAGTATCATAGAAAGCAACTTTATTATCACCGCTTAATTTCTCAAGCCCTTCAAGAACCTCATCGCCTTTTCCAACAACTAAAATATATGCATTTTCTGGCTTCACATATTTCTTAGC
>JAQICK010000470.1 GCA_027858595.1 Melioribacteraceae bacterium | reverse complement strand
ACTTGAATTATAACTATGTTTAATGAGGATTAATGGAATTTAAAAAAATAGCGTTTGAAGTTTCTGAAAATGAAGTTATTAAGGTTAAAAACTTTATTATTGCTTTAAGTGATATACGGAATTCTATTTCAGTTAAGAAAACTGAGGGTCCAAGCAATACAAATATATCTTTCTATACTTTTACAGTGGAAGAGGATGTTATTAAGGATTTTTTTGCTAAATATAGCGGCTCAGGTTTAAAAATGGTTTCTCAAGAAGAAATATATTCTAAATTGCAATCTACTATTAAAAGTAATGCTGCCTATAATTCCGCCATTTCTAGCGATATAAGTCCAGCCGACATAATTGCCATAAAGAAAGTAAAAAAAATTGAAGATTTTATAGAAGAAGGTAATTATAGTGTTCTTGTTGATATTACTAAAGACATTAGAGTTGAACAGAACAAAAGAAAAAGGGCTGAAGCAGCAATACCGGCTACAGTAAAAAAAGCGATTGAGTTGAATTTTACTGATGGATTGCTAGGCAAAAGAAGAGCCTTTACAGCTCTTGAGAATCTAGTAAATATTGCTACTAACACACAACTTAAAAATTTACGTTTAAATCATATTCTTGAAAACGCAGGAAGTAAGGCCATTGAGCTTAGTACAAAATACGATGACTTTGCTGATGAATTAATTAAAATTGGTAATAACATTAAAATCCCAAATCTTATTAGTATTAAATCTATTGTAAAATTTGCAGAAATTACTTTAAGGGATGATAGGAATTTCAAATATGAGTATGAAGCTGATATTGTTTATGCAACAAAAAACACTAATTTAAGGTGGCTCAGAATTGCATATGATTCTGTTGGAAGTGTCTTGACGAGTGATGAACAAAAACAATTTCAAAAATTTATGAGTTTCATTGAATTTAAAAAATTAGCGAATTGATAAATCTGGAATGAAATTTTATTCCAGATTTATCAATTAAATATTCTATTAAGCTTTCATCCTTAAACCATGTTCTTCGTGTATGAATATCCAACTTACAACTTTACCAATATCAATTTTCCCATAATTGTTCCAGTATTCTTTGTTTCTAACGTGCAAAGAACTCGTATCTTCATCAGGAATTAATTCAGCCTCATCCATTAAATCTTGGAGTCGCTTTTGCCATCTAATAATATTAGATTCACGTAAGTCAACCCATCCATCTTTAGCCCAGAGGTCTATACTTTCGGATGTAATTTCCAATTCGTCTTGTCCACGGTATGGTGGAATTTTCATGACATTTCCGCGTAATAAAGATTTTCCATCTGGATAAAGAATTGGAATTCCAATTGAAATTATTTCACTTCTTAATTTTGAATCTTCTTTTAATAATAAATAGATCTTTTCAGAAAGAGAGACTGGGTTGCAGCCAACAATCTCTTTCATTGTTAAACCTACGTGTCTTAGTAAATTAATTTCGTGCAATAATTTTGATAACCTTGGTGGACCTAACAGTTCAAACGCTACACTCTCAGTACCATGTTCTTCTTCAAGTTTTTTTAATTTGCTAACAGCATAGTTTTGCATAAACCCAGCTCTGTAAGTGGGTTCCATAGTTGCATTATCTAAAGCATTTATTATATCATGTCCGGTGTTTCCACCTTTAAGTTCATAAATTATAGTTTTGGAAATTTCCTCGGGGGTTACAAATTCCATTTGTCCTTGTGAAGTTATAGCTTCAAATTCTCCACGTGAAAAAGTACCGTTTTCACCTGTATCAATAAATACAGATTTTAAATTCTCGCCTGTTGTAGGAAAATTAGAATCAAGTTTAAGTTTCAAAGTTTCGTCAAGTCCAATTGCACTCTCTATCGGAAGATCTACTAACTCAATAGGTTTCCCCCCTTTTTTTACTTCATCGTGTACAATCTTTTTCCAAGCAATAGCAGCTGTAGGTTTAATCTCCTTTGTTATAGGGCCATCTGGTGTTCTTCCCATTAAGAACAACAAGAGCGTATGAGCACCAGCAACTGAAGATTTGCTTAATAATACACGCGAAGGCTTCTCTTCACTGTGGGTGTATGGAATATTTAATCCCATTCCTCCAGTTCCACTTGTTCCAATTTTTATATACATCTTGGTTCCAAACTTGTGCATAGATGAATACAAAACTTGAATGTGCCGTATCAATTGAGGAATATATTGGTTGCACAAAAGTTTTTCAGTTTCAATAATCATAGATTCAGCTGTTGGAATTTCAACAATTTTCTTTTTAATATCTCGGTACATTGTGTAAATATCCTGATACGCAATTCCAGTTGCTGCGTTTACACTATCAATAATTATCTCAGGTTTATATTCGGAAAGTAATTTGTAAATAGATGAACTCTGGAGTATTTCATCTGAAAGTTCTTCCATAGTATCTTGCAGTAATATTTGTCTGGTCTTTTTATCTTCCAACAATTCCAATCGATTAATATCTTTGAAGTCGTGGCGTACAAAAATGTTTCCCCACCACGGTATAAAATAGTCATCTGGCAAGTGAGGATAATCTCTTTTAAGGTTTGCAACTTGTTCTTCTGCTTCTTCTTTTCTTAAAGACGAAATGATAATTCTCTTAGGTTCTTCTTTAATTAGCGTGCGTGATAAACTATTGCCAACAAGTCCCCAGCCACCAAAAAGTAGTACAGTTTTGTTTTTAATATCCATTTTTTCCTCGATAAATTTTTTCTAATGAAATTAAACTAAGATATTGAAGTATTGGAAGCAAGAGAATTATTTTTCGAAATTTATGATGAAAAATAGGAATAGAATAACTGCTTCATTAAGTTTGTAAACGTAAAAAAAAAGAATTAGTCACTTTAAAATAAGTGTACTAAAACCTACAAGTTTAAATTGAATTTGAAAAATTTGATACACCAAAGGATAAAAAAAATAGATGAAGCTTACAGAAATACTTAAATGTGAAAGAATTGTTACCGATTTTAAAAGTTCAACAAAAATCGATATTTTGAATAAAATGATTGATTCTTTCCTTGGAGATTCGCGAGTTTTAGATATTGAAACCATGCGTAATGTTGTGCTAGAGCGAGAAGAAATTATGTCAACTGGTGTTGGTAACGGATTTGCAATTCCTCATGGCAAAACAAATGTGGTTTCTGAAATGGTTGCAGGATTTGGATTAGTAAAAAATCCTATTGAATTTGAAGCTCTTGATGGCAAACCAGTTAATCTAATATTTTTATTAGTTGGCCGGCAAGATTCGGTAGGGCAACATTTAAAAATGTTAAGCAGAATTTCACGAATAATGAATCAAGAAAACGTAAGAGAAAAACTTACTAATGCTCAAACGAGCGAAGAAAT
>JAQICK010000220.1 GCA_027858595.1 Melioribacteraceae bacterium | reverse complement strand
TTATTAAAGGCTCTAAGTCATATTTTTTTAAGTTAAATTATAGGCTATAATGAAGAAAGTAATATTTATATTTTTTCCAATTTTATTATTGATTATTGGCTGTTCGGCTTCAGTTTTGGAGGAGGATAATGTTGGTGATAAAGCACAGAATAAAGCTAACTCTCAGAATGAAAAATTAGCTCAAGACTACTTTATAAAAGGGGCACTTTACGATTTAAAAGGAAAATATCACGCCGCCATACTTGAATATCAAGAAGCACTAAAGCTGGATGAACAAGCCGGTATTCATCATACGTTAAGTAAAGATTATTTGATAATTCAAAAACTATCTCCTGCACTAGAGCATTCAAAGGCAGCCGTTAGATTAAGTCCGGAAGATGCCGAATATAATTTCTTGTTAGGAAGTATTTATAAAATGGCTCAACGACCAGATTCTGCTGAAATGGTTTTTGAAAAAGTTATTGAAATTGATACACTTTTTTATGAGGCATATTATCACATTGCTCAATTAAATGAAGCTCAAAAACCAATAAAGGCTTTAGAGGTTTATAATCGTCTGATAGAATTAAGGGGACCTGAGTGGAATGTTCTAGTAAAAATTGCTGAGCTAAACGAACGAATGGGAAATGTGGATAACACAATTAAAACAGTAGAAGAATTGCTCCATCTTAATCCATCTAATTTACGATTACAAAAACTCCTTATTGAATCTTATCTAAAAACAGAAAAAAACGAGGAAGCAGTTGCCCTTGCTGACGATGCACTTAGTATGTTTCCAGATGATTTAACTTTAATAGAATACAAAGGAAATGCTAAAGCAAATCAAAATAAATGGGAAGAAGCAGCATTTGAATACCAAAAATTAATTCATTCTAAAGAACTTCCGTTTGAAGTGAAGAAAAGAATTGCCGGTGGATTTGTTGCAGAGGCGGCAAAAGATTCGAGCCTTATTCCAATAGCAAAAAATCTGCTTTTGGAAATTGAAAAAGATTCATCCGATTGGCAAACAAACGCATTTCTAGGCGAAATTGCTCTAGAGGAAAATAACGATTCTTTAGCAATTCAATATTTCAAAAACGCAGCACATTCTGCTCCTTGGAATCCTCAGATTTGGAATCGATTGGGAATATTACTTTTTGAATCTCAAAAATTTGAACAAGCCATTGTGGAAATGAAAAATGCAGTTACTAAATTTCCAGATGATTTTGTAAACAATCTAATTCTTGGTCTGTCATTATCGCAGCAGAAAGATATTGAAGGTGCTGCACGGGCTTTAGAACATGCTGTACGACTCAACCCTAATGATTTAACTGCACTTCATGCTTATGGGTTCACTCTTAATCAACTAAAACGTAATGACGCAGCCCTAATCTATTTAGATAAGGCTCTTTATCTTGATCCAGAAAATATTCAAGTTATGGGAACAATGGGAATGATTTATGACTCGATGGAGGATTATACAGTAAGTGACTCATTGTATGAGCGAGCATTAGTGATTGATTCCTCAAATGTTTTAATTTCTAACAATTATGCATACTCACTTTCAGAACGTGGCTTTAAATTGGAGAGAGCCTTAGAGCTAGCAAAGTTTGCGGTAAAAGCGGAACCAGAAAATTCGTCGTACTTAGATACAATTGGATGGGTTCACTTCAAGCTTGGAAATTATACAGAAGCAATTGAATTTATAAAGAAAGCAATTGAAGAAGATAAATCCAATGCTACTTTGTTTGATCACCTTGCTGATGTTTATGCAAAAATGAGCAATAAAGAAAAAGCAGTTGAGTACTACGAAAAGGCTTTATCGCTAGACCCAACAATAGATAATGTGAAAGAAAAAATAGAAAAAATGGACGAAGGATGATAAATAAAAGAAGTGTAATAATAGTTCTACTTGGCTTTTTGTTTTTAATTGGATGTAGTAGCGAAAAAGAAATAACAACCAATACAACAACAAAAGTGATTCCTGCCAAGCGTCTTATCAAAAAATTGGAAGGTAACAGAAGAAAAATTAAAACTTTTGAAGGGTCAGGAACCATCAGTATCAAGAGTGAAAAATTTACTGGCAAAACAAGTTTTAAAATTTCTATTAAAAAACCAGACTCCATAAAAATATCAATTTATGGTCCTTTCGGGATTGACATTGCACATGGAATCTTTTCCAAAAATAATTTTATGTTTTATGATGTTCTCAAGAATCGGATTATTTCGGGCGAAAATAGTAAAGACGTTTTAAAGAAAATGTTTAAAATTGATTTATCGTTTGAAGAGCTTGTTGATGCATTTGCAGGTGCAGTAAATTTAACGGCAAAACTTAGAACCGAACCTAGTGATTACGAAATTCTGGAAGACATCTATAACTTAACTTATCTCAACAATGAGGAAAACAAAAAGAATATTTATAGAATCACTAAGGACGATTTAAAAATCACAGAATATTTAGTTTCTACTTTAAGTAATGTTGAATTGCTGTCTGGAGAGTATTCTAAATTTAAAAATTATGAAGATGTCCCAATTCCCTTGTCGTTATTGATTAGAAATAAGAATAAGCACCAAAGTATTAAAATAGAT
>JAQICK010000389.1 GCA_027858595.1 Melioribacteraceae bacterium | reverse complement strand
ATATAAGGTGAAAAATGTTGGCTAAATTTATCACGTTTTTCCCTTAAGGTTTTTAACAGAAATTCCAGTTCACGCTGAACCAATACAATAGTGATTCCAACAAATTTATTTTCTTTTCTAGTAGTGAAAAAGAACACGAACTAGATAGAGATGTTCACAAAGTTGAAATTAATGTTGAGCTTACTGGCAATGACAATGATGGGCATGAAAAATCGGAAGTGAGAATACTGAAACGACTTGTAAAATTAGATTCTAATAAAAACAAATGAGAGAAATTAGAAAGCCAAAAATTGACACAATTAGTGTTAACAAGGAACATCTTATTTCTGAAGTATTAGAAGATATGGTCTCGTTCAAAAAGGTTGAGTATTTAAATACTAAATTAAGGGAGAGCCTAGTTGATTCTCTCATTAAAAAAGGATTGAAAGAAAATGGATTAGAAACGGAATTCTATTTTGGGATTATAAATAAAGGAGATGATGAATTTATTAGCATCAACTCAGGTGCCAATAAAAGCGAACTAATTCATACACGTTATGTAAAACCTCTTTCTCCAAACGATATATTTTCAAACTCGTTACAATTAAAATTACATATCCCAAATACTTTAGGCCTTATTCTAGAATCCATCTTATTTATGTTTGCATTTTCTTTGCTGTTTATCTCGGTCATAATTTATGTTTATGTAAAGACAGTTAAAATGTTTTTAGAACAGAAAAAAGTAGTTGAAGTGAAAAATGATTTAATAAATAATATTACTCACGAATTTAAAACACCAATATCCGCAATATCATTGGCTTCTGAGGCACTTGCTGAGCCAAAGCTACTTGAACAAAAGGATTCGATTAAACGTTATTCAAAAATAATTAGCGAAGAAAACACTAAGTTAACACAGCTTGTTGAAACACTTTTGAATACAGCTGAATTTGAAAAAAGCGAAATTGAACTAAAGGTAGAACAATGTGAAATTGAAAATATTATTATTGAATTGATAGAAAAAACAAAAGTAAGACTCCCTGAAATCAAAATAGAATATGAAAATAGTAATGCTATTTCGGTTATATCTGATCTTGATATTTTCCATTTTACTAATATTATAAGCAACCTAATTGATAATGCAATTAAATATTCTAAGGAAACTGTTGATGTATTAATTACTTTGCATGAAGTTTCTGATGGAATTGAAATAGCTATAGCAGACAAAGGAATTGGAATAAGTAAGAATAACCAGCAAAAAATATTTGACACATTCTACCGAGTTCAAACTGGGAATATTCATGATGTAAAAGGGAATGGCATTGGATTGAGTTATGTGAAAAGAATTGTTGAAGCACACACAGGAACTATTAGAGTTGAAAGCAAACTGAATTTTGGAAGTAAGTTTATAATATATTTACCGAATGAGTAAGTAGGTAAAGAATAGAAATTGTTATTCCTGATGCTCATATAGGTAATCTATTGTTGAATAAAAGATTCCAGCTGGAAGCATGCAGGAATTATAAAGCTCTTTTTGAGATACAAGCACATGAAAAATAAGCCTAAAATACTTTTAGTTGAAGATGATCCTAATCTTGGTGTTCTGTTAAAAGAATTCCTAGAAGTGAAAGACTTTGAAGTTACCCTTGAGGTTAATGGAGAACTGGGTTTGGTTGAATTTAAAAATTCTGCATTCGATTTGTTGCTGCTCGATATAATGATGCCCAAAAAAGATGGGTTCACTCTAGCTAAAAAGATTCGCGAAATCGATGGGAGCATTCCAATAATATTTTTATCAGCAAAATCTCTGCAAGTTGATAAAATAGAAGGCTTCAAAATAGGTGCTGACGACTATATAACAAAACCATTTAGCATGGAAGAACTCCTGTATAGAATTAGTGCTATACTCAAAAGAGTAGATGCTAGCAGAGAAAGTAATCATAGTGGTGTTCTAAAAGTTGGAAAATTCAGTTACGAATTTTCTAAAAGAACACTAACTATTAATAATTCGGTTAGTAAGTTAACGTCCAAAGAAAATGAACTCCTTAACTTGTTGCTCGAGAAAAGAGGAGAGATGCTGCCGCGTTCTGAAGCACTTTTGAAAATATGGAAAACGGATAGTTATTTTAATTCCAGAAGTATGGATGTTTACATCAGCAAATTGCGTGGCCATTTTAACAAGGATAATTCAATAG
>JAQICK010000329.1 GCA_027858595.1 Melioribacteraceae bacterium | reverse complement strand
GTGCATTTGCAATTTCTTCATAAATTTTTTTTGCTTTTTCTAATTTCCCCGATTGCTCGTATGTTTTTCCAAGACGATATTTGTTAGTCAAATTTGTCTGCGAAACAATAAGAGTTGATGAAAACAATATTATTATTAGAATATTTTTAATCATATAAATATTTCTCATCAAATATATTTCCAATTCCGAGCAACCTATTTTTGTCTAGTTTTCTTTTAACATTTGCCATTTGCTTTATACTTTTTTCACCATACATATCTAATAAATAGTCGCGTTTCATTTTTCCAATACCATGTTCAGCAGAAATTGTTCCACCTAGTTCAACAGCTCTTATGCAAAATGTTTTGTAAAATTCTTTTGCCTCAATAAATTCATCTTCGTTTGCTAGCAACATATTCAAATGCAAGTGGCAATCTCCGATATGTCCATAGCAGACATATCCTAGACTTTTTTTTAACACTTTTTTTCATTTCGTGATAGTATTTTCGAAAATTTTCTACCGGGACAGAAGTATCAGTTCCAACTTTTCGTAATCCTCTTTTAGCAACAAACTCCGAAACCTTTGAAGAAACAGCATGTCTGAAAGTTTTAAGTTTTTCAAGTTCCTTATTATCCACAGCAAACCAGGAGTTATCAATATCTGCAGAATATGTTTCCAATAAATTCTTCCATTTTTCTAAAAGAATTTCTTCTGTTTGCTCTTTTGTTTCTTGCTCAAACCAAATTGCAACTTTGTGGCTTTCCTTAATTTGTGGATAATCTTCTTTTAGAAACTGAAGAGCAAAACAATCAAAGAACTCAAATCTAATATTATTTAAAACTAATGTGAGAAATCTTTTAATTTGTTAAAAAAGATTTCTCACAAAAACACTTAAGTAGTAATACCAAATTTTATAAAAATCTGATTATACCGTTTTCCCATGTTTAGTCATTATATCTTCCCACTCTTTAACATCAAGAGTTTCGGCTTCTTCAATAAGCATAATTGGAATATCATCTTCTATTCTGTAACGCTTTCTTGTTTCTTTATCAACAGAAACTAAAAATTCGCCATCTAAAACCAAATCGGCTTTTATTTCTGGGCAACAGAGTATGTCTAACAATTCTTGATTTATCATTTTATGTCCAGTTATTTTCTAGTCAACAAATACTCAGCAACTGCATCTAACTCTTCAACTGTCATACTCCCTTGTGCTGGCATTTCTCTGTTATATTTATTTTTTAGAACTAACATTCTTGGATTATTCAAAAAGGCTTTAGGATTTTGGAAATAGCTAACCAAACTTGCTTTTTTCCAATTTTCACTTACATTTACAAGTGATGGTCCCATTCCTGTTCCATTTAAATCTTCACCATGGCAAGTAAAACATCTGTTGCTTCCTAAAAGATTTTGAACATCTATTTCGGCTGATTGAGCCATATCTTGCTGAACATCTTCTGTTGAGGCGGTTTCTGTCTCATTATCTTGGCGATTAGTTATTTTGGACAAAACCAATAGCAGTATAAAAAGAACTAAAAAAGCTGATACCCATTTCTGTGCGTTTGTCATTTATCTATTCCTTATTAATATTAATTCGATAGTGAAATTTATATAATTAATTATCATCTTTCATTTGTTCATCGTAAAATTTACGGTAATCAACAATTGAGTTATAAATTGTTTTAGCAATTTCACGCTGACCTTTTTTGCTATTCAAATATGCTTCATCTTTTTTATTGGATAAAAATCCTGTTTCGACCAATACTGACGGCATGGATGCACCAACTAGAACGTAAAATCCTGCCTGTTTAACTCCTCGTGATGGAACATACTTAATTTCTCTATTCCAATTTTGATCTAGAATTCCAGCAAATCTTTCCGAATATCGCATAGAAGCTGAATGTGCCATTGAAACCAAAATAAAATTTTCATCTGTTAATTCTTTATACCTAGTTTTATTATCCTCAAAATCAATAACACTATTTTCAACCTCAGCAACTCTAATTGCTTCTTGAGTTCTTCCTGGACGTAGTAAATAAACCTCAAAGCCCCTAACATCACTACGTTTTCTGTTCTCTAGAGCATTTGCATGAATTGAAATAAATAATTTCCCATCGTGCTTATTTGCTATTTTTCCTCGTTCTGCTAATTCAATAAATTTATCATTCGTCCTTGTCTGAACCACTTTTATATTGGGCATTTTTTGCTTAAGTATTTTTTCTAACTCTAAAGCAACGCCAAGATTTACATTTTTCTCTTTTACTCCTGTAATACCTATTGTTCCTGGGTCTTTTCCACCATGACCTGCATCAATAACGAGTACATCAAAGTTCCATTTCGATTTATCTATTGAGATATCTTCTGTAAATTTATTTAAGGCATCATTTTGAATTGAAATTAGAATATCGTCCGTATCAATATCCTTAGAGGATGATTGCATAGAATTGGAAATTTCTGTTCCATTTTTCAACGTAAACTCAATTTGCTTATTTCCTTTCACATGCTTAACATTTACTTTGCGAACCACTCCAGTAGGCTTAAATTTATTTTCAAATTCTGGGTCGATTGATGCCCCAGATATAAATACAAAAAGCTTTCCATTTAGAATTGATGATCGAAACATATTTATTTTTTGAGATGTTTCAAGTCTAATTAAAGTTCCATTAGCCATTTCGGAAACTTCAATTCCGTAAATGTCATATTTAGAATCCGTTTTCTTCTTTTTATTTACAGTTGGAAGAGGAGTGTGTTTTTCTGTCTCGATAGTTTTAAAAATATCTATTGGTTTACTTGTAACAATTAGGTTTTTATACTTGTCGTCGTATAACAATTTCTTTTGGTAAGCCGCCTCAACATATTTAAGTGAATAGAGAATTGGAATAAATATATCATCTTTTATAAACTGTGTTGAAATGGGTATTTGATAAACATCCTTTTCGTAATTGTATTTGGAGGCAATTACAAAAAACTGGTTTTTAGCCGTTACTTTTAAATTATAGTTTTCAAATTTCATTTCTACTTTTTGTGCTGTCGGGTTATAGTAAAAATTTCCTGAAAGAATTTTTGATAACTCTTTAGCCGAAACGTAAGTAACTCCATTTTTTACAATGTATGGAAGAAATTCTTTTTCCGCACCTTTTGAAACAGAAATTTTCAATAATCTCTGCGGAAATATTGTGGAGATTAGAAT
>JAQICK010000411.1 GCA_027858595.1 Melioribacteraceae bacterium | reverse complement strand
ACATAGATAACATAGATAACATAGATAACATGGATAACATAGATAAATCTATCTTAATTCTCAATGTATTTCTCAGTGTACGTGGGGATTTATTATTATCTCAAATTAAATAATAGAGTATCTAAAAAGAATTTTAATTTCTTCCAAAGGAATTCCCTTGGAAGACTCCCGACAAAGTTTGTAAGGAGAGAGTTCCAAAAAGAGGGGTTAATTTGTGAGAGATTTATTTAAGCTGAGTTAACGGTTACCTTTCACTCAAAGTTAATTCAACTTCTTTAAGTTCTCCTTTTCTTTCAAAAGTAATTATTACACTATCTCCAGGTTTTTGTGCGTATAAGTGTTTAGTATAAATTTTCAGATTGTTTACTTCAATACCATTAAACTTTTTAATAATATCGTCTTTCAACATTCCTGCCATATCTGCAGGTGAATCTTCAGAAACTGCACCAACTTTCACTCCAATACCAGAAAATCGAAAATCAGGCATAATACCAATCGCAGTTTTTTTGCTATTACCATTTTTATGTTGTTTCATTGGCACATCAGCACTTGGAATAATATCTTTGGCTTTGCCTGTAAATGCCATAGGTTCTTTTCTTTCGGCAAGATAAAGAATTGTTTCTTTTACAACAGTAGCAGTTTTAACTAGTCCCGCAGCATCAATTTTACTAATGTCATCGGTTGGTCTATGATAATCATTATTTGGACCAACAAAAAATTGTACTGCTGGAATTCCTTTTTCAATAAACGCTACTTGATCACTAGCATCTATATTTTGTGTTATTAACTCAGTTGCAACCCCAGTTGTAAATTCTGTTCCCATAAATATAAATTTCCATTCACGAGCAGTGTTACTATTTATAACAATTAATTTTTTCTCAAACAATCTTCCAACAGAATCGAGATTAAGATTAGCAATAATTTTACCAATTTGATACTTTTGATAATTGTTAACAAAATAACGAGAACCTATTAGTCCAGCCTCCTCAGCTGTAAATGCCACAAATATCACTGTTCGTGAGGGCTTTAGAGATTTTGCTGTAGTTTTAATTAACTCCAACATTACTGCAATTCCGCTTGCATTATCATCCGCACCGTTGTGGATAAGTCCTTCATTTCCTTTGCGAACGTCAGGCCAGCCAAGCCCAAGATGATCGTAATGTGCAGAAATAACAACTGGTGCATCTTTCAATTCAGGATCTGTTCCTGGAATGATACCAATAACATTTTTGAGTTTTAAGTTTTTCTTATCCAATACATCTTGCACCCATGTTTGATAGTATGTACCGTCATCACCACCTGGTTGCAAACCCGATTCTTCAAACTTTGATTTAATATAATCTGCGGCTTTCTCAATTTCTGGCGAATCAATTCCACGCCCTTTTAATTCATCGGATGATAGATATTTAATTGTCTCCATCATTCTTTCAGCTGAAAATACATGATCGAGAGTTGCAAGTGCATCTCTTTTTTCAAGCTCAACTTTTACATCACTCATTTTGGAATCAATTACTTTGGAAAGTGGTGAGTCAATAACAGGCCACTGACCTTTTGCAATATTAGTCGGTTCATTTCCAGAAAAAGCGAGGTAACTGTATTTTCCGTAATGTGGAAGTTTTCTAACAAGTCCCGCACTGGCACTATCGTTGCCAATTGATAGTACAGCAATAATCTCATTTACGTTTCTAGGATTAACCGTTGCAATAAAGAAGCTTGTATTAGCCGTAGTGATTTCTCGTTTTTCAAATGTAACATTATCTGATGTAATTCCAGAATTATATCTTTTAATTTCATCCTTAACAACCGATGCAAATTTATTGTCTTATCCTAAAAGGATAATTGCCTTATCGGATGGTAGTTCATTCACTTCATCTTCATTTTTAATTGTAAACTTATCCTCTTTCCCTTTACTCCATTCAGCGGCAAAGGATTTATATAATTTGTTATTATTTAATGGAAGAACAATAAGGGTTTCATCAGCACCATATAATTCAGTAAATGTTGGAGGTGTCTCCATCGGGTCAAGCTTTCTGAACAAATCAAATTGTGCATCAATCAAAATTTTATATGGCTTTTCTTTGAACGAGAAATTATATTTTACTTCCTTGTCATTCATTTCAAATATTTCTGTGTGCGTCCCGTTTTCGGTAACAAGCGTAACAGGAACATCTAAATAATAAACATCATCATTTTGAATTTGTTTTAGCGTAAAAGATACATTATTAAAATCACGCACATTTTTAATTTTAACATTTTCTAAAACTATTTCAGGAGCACCTATTCTGTTAATCCATTGGTCAAAGAACCATTTTAGATCTTTTTCTGTAACTTCTTCAAATGCTGTTCTGATATCATCAAATGACGCACGTTTAAATTTGTTATCTCTGTTGAATTTTTGAAATCCTTTAACAAACAATTCATCACCAACTTTCCTTCTGAGCATGTGGAAAAACATTGAGCTTTTTCCATATCCAATGGATTCACTTGCTTCATCTTTTCGAGAAAGGAATTTGTTTAAAGGAAAATCATTTTCTGGATTAACATAATTTGTATATTTCTGTAACGTGGCTCTACGATATTCTTCAGCTTGATTACGTTGCTCCTTTATTAAATGGTCAGCCATATATGCAGTTATACCCTCGCACCAATTGCCTTTTTCAAAACCTATATAAACAGAATTTCCCCACCAATTATGAAGTAGCTCGTGCGGATAAGATGAATGCAATATAAATGGAAAGCGAATTATTTTTTCGCCAAGCAATGTGAAGGATGGCATTCCGTATCCAGTTTCCCAAAAATTTTCTACTAGTGCAAATTTTGTATATGGATAAGGCCCAACTAACTTGCGATACATTTCCATATACTGTGCTGTCGTCTCCAAATACTTATTCGCGAGTCCTTCATCTGGTGTCCGTAAAAATGCCATCGCATCTACTGCACCCATTGAGTATGTGTATTCATGGAAGGGTGCTGCAATTAAAAACACTTCTTCTTGCGGAGTTGAAGAATCCCATGTGTCAATATGAACATTTTCTTTTTTTTCATCCAATGTTCTTTTGCCAACTGAAACAGTTCGCCAATCTAGTGGTGCAGTTGTTGTTAAATTAAACGTAACTAATCCGTCATCAAAAGATGGAACCCAATAGGTTGAGCCAGCAAGATAAACACCTTTCTCCCAAATTATTCCAGGTGATTCACTAAAACCTCGTGCATAGTTTTCTTCACTTTGCTTAATAGGTGATTCAATTTTACCGCTAAAATTTAACTCAAGAATTAAATCACCACTTCTGTCTGTTGTAACATTTATCTCATAAACATTGAGCATTAGTCCATTTTCAGAATTAGTATCATCAATGTCCATTCCAATATCTTTAGCATTTACTGTTTTATCAAATTTTTGAATAAATTTATTCTCTTCAACTACAAGAGCATTGTGAAGTTTAAATTTCATCCCATCTTTCACTTGTGCTTCGGGAATTGTGATTACATCTGTAACTTTAATGAATGACTCATTAGGCAATATTGTAGCTGATATTTGGTGATGAATTAAATTTGTTTGTGCATTGATAGTGATTGCAACTAATGTGAATATCAATATTTTCTTAATCATTTCTATCTCCTTTGCTTCCAACAACAAAAGTCATTTCGAACGAATGTGAGAAATCTTTTATATTCCATAAGATTTCTCACCCACGAAACGGGTTCGAAATGACAGATTTTTTTAGTGAATAATTATCTCAATTTCGTTTTCTGCTTTCAAATATTTTTTTGCAACTCTTTTTATATCATCTAACTTTACATTTTTAATTGCATCAAGATTTTTAGCATCGCTTGTAATATCGCCATCATAATAATATGAATGAGCCAAATAATATGCTTGGTTAATGCTCGATAATCTTCTAAACATCATTTTGCCAAGATACATATTTACTGTCTTCTCTAAATCATCATCTGTTTTACTATCAGCAAATTCTGGATTAAATAATCCTTCAAACTGTGGAACGAGTTTTTTAACATTTTTAGGTTGAGTTGGTACATTAACATAAACCAATGCTTTACCATCAATCATTTTAATTCCGCTGGACATTCTATAAGCAAGACCTTGTTTTTCTCTTATGTTGAATGATATATCATCGGCTAACATTCGTGAAAGCATTGTTAATGCTGGCTCATCTGCTTTATCAACATTTTTTACAAATCCGTAAAATGTGTGCGATTGTTCACCACCACCATCTTGTTCAACTTTTTTGGGTTCATCCCATTTTTTAAGACCCTGTTGTTTTGCAACTCCAGTAAGCTCTTTAGTAATATTCTCGCCTTCAAAATTTGCAAAATACTTATTTATACTTTCTGGAGTTTCACTAGAAACAACTGAGACAATTATATTGGAAGGATTAAAATACTCCTTTCCGAACTGTAGGAAATTTTCATAATCTAATGTTTTTATATCTCGAGTTTCAGCTATCGGATTCATGACTAAAGATTCGTACGCAGTTTTGCACATTTCTTTACTTTTATCTTTTCCACCCATCATTGCTGACATTCCACCACTCTTTTTATTAACAACGTTAAATTCATCTTCGGTTGGAACAAAACTCATCATCTCATTATTTAGATAATTAATTGCTCCCTCAATATCGTTGCCAAGTCCTTCAACACGTATGTAGCCAAACGTTGGACTCAAATAAATATTATCCATTGGAATATATGGATTGTCGTTTACGACAAAACTAAGTCCGTACTGACTTCTCTTCTTTTGGCTCTCAGCGGTTTTCATTCTTTTCCCAAAAGCAGAATGCAATTTTTTTGCAACATCGTTTCTATATTTCTTTTCGTGTTCTGCCTTATATTTGAACATATAGTGAATTGCAAGAAGATCACTTGCACTATTTTGCTTTGCAATTACAACAGGTTTAGTTGCCCCATTTTCAAAAAGTTCAACTTTGGTTTCAGCAATATCCTCGTTAGCTTCGCTCTTGGAAGGATGTTGGATTATGATTTGTGGCGTTCCACTAAACTTGAATTGTTTAAGCTCTCTGCCTGCAGCATAAACTCCATCACCACTAAACGCTTCCATAATGACTTCAAGTCCGTTTTGAGCAATAAGACCTGCATTATAAATTCCGAACATGTGTGGCTTTTCAATTTGTTTTAAAAATACTGTTCGTGTTTTTATTGCCTCAGCTTTTATTGTTTCGTCCGTAAGAGTTACATTCAGTTTTAGTAGTTCTGTATTAACTGTGTTTGAAATGTTTTCAAGAGACTTATCTGAATTTAGAACAATATTTATTTCTATATAATTTTTAATAGGATTGTTATTAATTGAAAATTTAATACTCTCAATTTCCTCTGGATATTTACTTTGAAGTAGAGTTTCGAATTCATCTTTTAATTTGGTCAATGATAAATCTAACAAGTCAAAGAAATCAGATGAGTATTTTTCCACAACATAAAAATGTTGTAAATGAGTTTTCTCTCCATTATAAAACCGATGAGAAACCATTTTTTCTGTTTCGCTTATTGGTGCGTCAAAGCCAGTTCCCCAATCGGGAATATTGGGACGCTCAACATTACCAGGAGCAGCCCCGCCATAAACTTCTTTAACTAATTTTAGCATCTCATCTGATTTGAAATTTCCGATAACGCTCATTAGCATATTATTAGGAACATAATTGTTTTTATAGAAATCATAAACTTCATCTCTATCCATATTTTTAATTGTCTCGTATGTACCAAGCGTTGGAAGCGAAAGAGCATGCCCATCAAAAAGAATGTCAATTACATTTCTATTTATTTGTTCTTTAGAATTTGAGAGTGATTTTGCAATTTCCTCAAGAACAATTCCTTTTTCCTTTTGGAATTTTTCTTCAGGCAAACTTGAATCGAACAACATTCCAGCTTGGATTTTCATTCCTTCAGCAATTTTATCCGATGGAGTAACCATCATAAAATTTGTATAATACTCTGAAGTGTTAGCGTTGTTATATCCACCAATTTTATCTGTTAAATCGTAAAGATCTCTTTGAGTCATCATGGAAGTTCCATTAAAAAGTAGATGCTCCAACATGTGACTCATTCCGTTAGTGGAAAATGTTTCGTAAGCAGACCCAACTTTTACTAATGTGTTAACACCAACCATTGGTAATGCGGGATTTTCAATTAATAAAACTTCAATGCCATTATCCAATAGATGTAAAGAAACACCCTTTGGTAGCTTAGTGATTTTTGAATTTGAGAAAAGATTTGAAGCTAGAAATAGCATCAAAATTATATATGAACCAAATTTTTTATGCAGCATGAAATTCTCCTTCTATAATTTTGTTATTTTCACTTTCTATATCAGTAATTGTCAATATTGTTATTTCAATAAGTTTGTTGTTATTTGGAACAAATAACTGACAACTTCTTATCTAACAAAAGGTTTTTACTGAAATTAACAATTAAAATATTACTTATAATTATAAGCATTCAATTACTTTTTAGCTGTACGGTTGAAAAGAAAGATAGCAATATTTCACAAAAAAAATACAATGTAAAAATTGATCTCCCTGAAATTAATTCCAACAAAAAGCTTGTTGCAATAACCGGATATAATGCATACAGCTATTTTATATATAGGGGTGAGCCAATGGGCTATGAGTACGAGTTACTCAGCAGGCTTGCCAAACATTTGGATTTAGAATTAGAAATTAAAGTAGCCCATAGTATTGACGATATGTTTGATATGCTTTATAAGGGTGAGGGAGATTTAATTGCTTATAATTTAACCGTTACTAAAGAACGACAAAAATCTATTGTCTTTGCTCAACACCATACTACAACGAAACAAGTACTTGTTCAACGGAAGCCTGAGAATTGGCGAAAGATGAAACTTCATGAAATAGATAAAAAGCTTATTCACTCTCCTATTGATTTAATTGGGGAAAAAATTAATGTTATTCAAGGCTCATCATATGTTGGCAGATTAAAAAATTTATCGGAAGAAATTGGTGACGATTTAAATATAACAGAAGCACCAGATAGTGTAACTTCAGAAAATTTAATTGCACAAGTTGCCAATGGAGAAATAGATTATTCGGTTAATGACGAAAACATTGCAAAGCTTCTTCAATTCCAATATCCAATATTAGATATTAGCATGGCTATTTCACTTCCGCAAAGAATTGCTTGGGGAGTTCGCAAAAAGTCCCCACTCTTGTTGGAAGAAATAAATAACTGGCTTAGTAAAATGAAAAAGAAAACTGAGTACTATGTTATTTATAAAAAGTATTTTGAAAGTAGGCATTCGTTCCGACGCAGAATTAATAGCGAATACTTTTCGCTCACTGGTGGAAGTATTTCCGTTTATGATGATTTAATTAAGGAATATTCTAATTCTCTATACTGGGATTGGAGATTGCTTGCTTCTCTTATTTATCAGGAATCACAATTTCATCCCGATAAGACATCGTGGGCTGGTGCAAGAGGACTAATGCAACTAATGCCAGCAACGGCAAAACAATTTGGAGTTATTAATATTACTAATGTTCACCAAAACGTTGATGCTGGTGTTAAGTATTTAGGATGGCTAAATAAATACTGGGAAAACGAAATTACCGATTCTACCGAGAGGATAAAATTTGTTATGGCTTCTTATAATATTGGATATGGTCATATTGAAGACGCTAGAAAATTGGCTCAGAAATATGGTGCAAACCATTATGTTTGGAAAGATAATGTTGAGTTATATTTACTTAAAAAATCTGACCCCAAATTTTACAATGACCCCGTTGTAAGAAATGGCTACGCTAGAGGAACAGAGACGGTAAAATATGTAAGTGAAATTTTTGAACGGTATGAACACTACCAACAGTTTATTGAATAGCAAAAATGGAAAGATGGAAATGGCATGGAATTACCGTTTCCATCTTACTCTTAATTCTTACTCCTAATCTTAATCTGTTTTAGAGTAAGATTATAATTTAATTTCCAAATCGTGGATTAACAATGTTATTATATATTGAACCAAATGTGTAACTAATGCCAACTGAGCCCCAATAATTGTATTGAGTTTCCATTTGTCGTCTTTGTAATAAAATGTCTTCGTCTGAAACTTCGCTCTTTGGTAAATTTAACTGATTGTGTATCATTGTATAGCCACCATCAATATCAAGAGTAAATCCTTTAAACAACTTCAAAGATAGTTCCACGTATAAACGGAGTCTGTTCTTGCTGAAATCGTAAAAATAATTTGAACCTTCCAAAGTGGTTTCAATCGTTCCCCATGGCTGTTTAAGTTCTAAAACGACTTCAAGTGATTGCTTAAAATTGCCTTCTTCGGTTTTGTTGTAAATAGTCTCTTCGTTATAATTTGAATAGCTGTAACCAACACGATAAAGAAAACGCAAAATTTTTCTTGTTGATTCTGAGTAAGGATGGATATTGTATTCAATTGTTGGATAAAACTCAGTTTGTAATTTATAATTTGAATAAGAGGAGTTGCTAACTCGTCCAGTAAAACCACCAGACCAGTGTTCGGAAATACTTTTAACTAATGTTGTATTGGAATAATTTCCTCGTGAAATACTTACAGTTTCCTCGTCATCAAATTTAAATACTTGCTCGTTATAATTTGTGCCAGCATTAAATCTAAATTTCCAGTTTTCTGTAATTCTATCAATATTTATTGACCCATTCATATACTTATATTGATAGGTTTCCTCACCATTAAAAAACCCACGTAACCTTGTTCTAAAAACCCAGTAATCCCAATTATCAACAACAACATCAGCTGTTTTAAGAGCATCATATTTAATGGAGATGGATTTAGACACGTCGGTTTCAGCAATATACTGCATTAATCCAAACTTAAGATATTTTACAAGTTTCTCTCGTCTTTCATCGTCCGTATCATCTTGTTGAGTGAAAAATTTAATAGTATCATTATCCGACTTAAATTTTCGTTTCCCAAAAAAGGTTAAAGAATATTCTCTTCCGTTGCTTCCCGTTGTTTGGTATGTTACAAGAATATGTAAGTCAGAATCTTTCCTATCAATTACATAGTTTACAAAATTAATTTCTGTGCGGATAAAATCTATATCGCAGTAATCGCAATCAATGTAAACATCAATAAATTGGTTGTTTGCAGTTTGTGTTGAATCAGATTTTTCAGTTGAAAGGGTAAACGACGAAAGTAACAATAAGAAGAGAAGTGCGTTTTGAAATAATTTCATAAATGTCCATAATTTACTATTATTGTTTGAAAAGTAAATTTACTAAAATGTACGTTTACAAAAAATGGAATCTTTTGGTAGAGATTCCATTTTTTATATATTTATAATTTTTGCTTACTGTAACTTAAATAATATTGGAACGGTTACTTGAACATTTACTGGTTTTCCATCGTATATTGCTGCTGTAAATTTGACATTTTCTACTGCACTCGCCGCTACCTCATCACATCCAAAACCTATACCACGAATTATTTCAGTTTTAACAACTGACCCAGTTGTATCAATATATGCTTTTATATATACACGACCTTCTTTACCATTGTTTTTTGCTGCTTCTGGATATTTAACTTTTTCTTGAATTGCTTTCATTCCACCTATTGGAGCTGGCATTTCTTCGGCAACAATAAAAAATAACTCTTTATCTATTTCCACCGCCTGATTTCCATAAACAACAATATTAAGT
>JAQICK010000034.1 GCA_027858595.1 Melioribacteraceae bacterium | reverse complement strand
CTCATGAATTGAGAACACCAATATTTACAATTCAAGGATTTTTGGAAACACTTCTAAATGGGGCAATTGATGATGAGAAAGTAAACAGACGGTTTATTGAAAAAGCTGTGCATCACACGGAAAATTTAAATGCTTTGTTAAATGATTTAATTGATATTTCAATGATCGAGTCGGGGCAAATGCGAATGCTTCCAAAATATTTTAACATTTCTCAGTTTATAGATTCTATGATAGAAGAACTGGAATCTCTAGCTTCTGATAAAGGATTAAAAATTGAAACAAAGTATTTGAATAACTCAGTTGAAGTTTTTGGTGATAGAGATAAAATTAAACAGGTGTTTGTTAATTTAATTAGCAATGCAATAAAATATTCAGATTCTGGTTCAATTGTAATTGAGACTAAAGAAAAAAAAGAAAAAGTTGAAATTATGGTTAAAGATTCTGGCTCTGGTCTTTCAAAATCCGATTTACCAAGAATTTTTGAACGTTTTTATCGTGTGGATAAAGCTCGTTCAAAAGATGTTGGAGGAACAGGACTTGGACTTGCAATTGTAAAGCATATAACAGAAGCTCATGGATCAAAAATAGAAGTTACGAGCAAATTAGGTAAAGGGTCAACCTTTAAATTCTGTTTAAGAAAGAAATAGAATAAACGTTTCTCGCCATTTTTGTCGATAGTCACGACAATGTTGTATAATTTTTAGTCTTCCAGAATTTAATATCTTAGAAAATAACTGAAAACAAAACAATGAAATTGTGGCACGATTATTTGTTATTATAAGATGAACAAATTAATGACAATAGTCAAAAAAGGAAATATCATGAAAAACTTAATGAAAATGGCAATGGTTCTTTTTGCAGTAGGAATTTTAAGCAGCAATCTATTTGCTCAAGAAGTACAAGAAGCAAAAAAGGCGAAAGCTAAAGTACAACAAACAAATTGGGTTGATGCAGATGGTGATGGAGTTTGTGATAATGGAACTGGAACTGCTATAGCTACTCAAAATAAAAACAAAAAAATGAATAAAGGCTTTAATCAAGGAACAGGTAAAGGTTTAGCGAATGGACCTGGAGATGGCACAGGATTAAGACCTCAAGATGGCACTGGATTTGGTAAAAAGAATGGTACAGGAAATGGAACATGTAACGGAAGTTCTTCTGGAAGAAAAGGTAGTGGCAGACAAGGTGGAAATAAATAAGCGTTCCAAATAGATAAATAGTAAGTAAGTTAGGGAGTACTTCGGTACTCCTTTTTTTTGCTTAATTTGAAAATAATAATTACCAAGTCGCCATTAAAGTCGAATTGTTTCGACAAAATTGTCGCTTTGTGTTTGACATGAAATATTATTCTCCATATTTTTACAAAATTATTAGAATTTAATAATGATACTCTGGCATAAAGATTGCTTTATGCTTTGTGAGGTTAAAATGAAAAGAGAAATGAACATATTAAATTTTTTAGTAATTCTGGTTTTAGTATCAAGTCTTAGTTTTGCACAAGATTCTACAAAAGTTCAGAAAGAAAATCAGACTATAAAACATCAAAACAATCAACATAGAATTTTTATAGATGCAGATGGTGATGGTTATAATGATAATGCACCAGATCACGATAAGGATGGAATTCCTAATGGGTTAGATTCTGATTACATAAAACTTGGAAAAAGAAAGAACAGTAAATCCATAGAATATGTTGATAGTGATGGTGATGGAATTAATGACAATATACAGTTTAATGGTAAAAGAAAAAGAAACAACAAATTTAAACAATCCAACAAAGGAATTTATCCTCAAAGTTCGAATGGTAATAGTGGAATGGACAATAATCCAAATCAGGGGCAAAAAGGAAAAGGAAAGGGAAAAGGAAAAGGATAATGCTAAATAAAGTAAGTTTTTCTAAACATAAAATAATTTATTCAATAGTGCTTCTAATTGCTCTGAGTTCATCATTAATTAATGCTCAGTGGAATTTTCAACTTGGTACTAATCAAGAATTTAGTAGCAATCCATTTCGTTCTGTAACTCCTTATTCCGATTTTATCTCAACTTTTAATGTTGGCATCGAGAGAGAATTTAATGATTTTAATATTCTTTACTACGGAAGTTACAACAAATTTGCTGAAGCCACAGATATTGATTATTACTGGCACCAGTTAGGTTTTTACAAGGAAACAGAATCGTTAGTTTGGGGTGCATATTTTGAGCAACGTTTCAATCAAGAGGCTAATAATTATTTTAATTATCTCAATTATGCTGCTTATGTTCGTAAATCATTTCAATTACTAAGTATCAATTGGGAAGCAAATGCTTCCTATAGCTCAATGAATTATTCAATAATTCCAGATTTTAATAACTGGGTGGTTTCTACTGGTTTGTTAGGAAGAAAAAGTTTTGAAACTAAAACAACATTTATTGGGTCAGTTCTATTAAACTACAAAGGGTTTAAAAACTTCAGTGCTGATTCATCATATGGTGGAGAGTTCGTAAATTATCTTTCTGAAGATGTTAATATTACTCAATTAGTTTTCAACGGTCGAGTCGCACAATCATTGGCTGAAAATACGGGATTAGCACTAAATATTAATTATAAAAAAATTCTTTCTGGAAGTGGTTTAAGTGCTAGTCTTATTGAATCTACTTATGGCAACATGGAGTTATACGATGATCCAATAAGTCAAGAGGGTTATTCCGCTCGTGGAATTTTAACCCAAGTATTGCCATTGGATTATACGGTTAAGTTAAGTTATTCCTATGCAGATAAAAGCTATCCATCCCAAGGAATTTATTTATCTGAAACTGAAGAAGATTTAGACATATCAAGAAAAGATACTCAAACATATTTTTCAACTAGCATTTCTAAGTCAATCTATTTAGACAATGAATCTGGAAGTGAGTTAGACCTTAAACTAAATTATTATTTAATTAACAATAAATCAAACAGTTACTACTTTAACTACTATATCAATACAATCTCCTTCTCTCTAAACTATATCTTCTAGGAAAAAATGCCTAACAAAAGACCATTTAAATTACGTGCTTTTATTAGCGTCTATATGACTATCACTTCAATTATAATTGCCATCTCTGGAATAATATTATACATTGCCCCTCCTGGACGAATTGCTCATTGGTCTTATTGGGCAATGTTAGGGCTTACAAAAGATGAGTGGCAAGGAATACATATTATTTTTACATTTATAATTATTGTTGCCAGTGTTCTTCATATTATTTATAACTGGAAACTACTAATCTCATATCTTTCAAATAAAGTGTCTGGAACAAGATCTCTCAGAAAAGAATTAACTCTCTCGGTTGTAGCTATTTTATTAATTTTTGTTGGAACTTATTATCACGTTCCACCATTTAGTTACGTGCTTGATTTTGGAGAAGCTATAACTGATTCATGGTCGGAGGAAGCAACAGAGCCACCAATGCCCCACGCAGAAGAATTTACTGTGGCCGAAATTTCTGCACAGCTAAATTTGAAAACAAAAAGCGTAATGCAAAAATTAAACAAAAGTGGTTTTCCTGTTTCTGACTCAACAGAAACTCTTATTGCATTAGCTGAAAAATACGATGTAGTGCCTAGTGATATTTATTCAATAATTAATTCTGAAAAAAGTAGCACAAATATTCAAATTAAAAGTAATCCGATCAGTAGTTATTCTCAAAGTAGTGGTTACGGAAGAAAGAGTATTTCAGAAGTTTTTGAGGAACAGAAACTAACTTGGGAAGAAGGCGTTAAGCTGCTCAAAAAAAACGGGATTGAAGTCAGTGAAGATGAAAAACTAAAAGATATTGCAACGAGAAATAAAAAACTGCCAGTTGATATAATAAATGCACTTAAATAGAAATGACTGTAATTCCCGGATGCTTTTATCGGGAATCTAAATATGAGTCTTAATTTGAAAACAATAAAAAATATACTTATAAAGCCAATAATTCTTCTTCTAATTTTTTTAGGATTAGTGTCCTTAATTGTATTCTCCGCTTACTTTGAGTTAAGGCAGAGCAAAGCAGAAGTAATAAACCTTATGTCAGAAGAAGCTCACTCACTTCTTCAAAGTATTATTGTTTCATCGCAAGAAGTTCTTTACGCTTCACACGAAGTTGAGTCAGAGATTCAAGGAAGATTGTTAAATAATGCAAATACAATTAAAATATTGTACGACCAAAAAATTGCAAGTAATTTTATCTTAAACCAAATTGCTTTTCAAAACGAAATAAACAGAATTCATGTTATTAATAAGAAGGGAATAAAAGTTTTTACAAGTCATTCTGATTTTAAACCTAACACACTATCACCACAATTAATAAAAAAAGAACTTGAACCAATTTTCCATAATGAAACAGATACACTAATTGTTGGATTCCAAAATTCCAGTGCAGATGAGGGAATGCAATATGTTGTTGCTATAGCAAGCAAAAATAATGATGCAATAGTTCTTAACCTCGATGCCGAAGAACTGTTAGCTTTTAAAAGAAGAATTGGATTTGGAATTTTAATTAAAAGACTTACCGAAGATAGAGAAGTTCAATTTGCAATTTTAGAAAATGAAAATGGTATTTTGGCAGCTTCAGGAAATATTGACGGAATAAAAGTATTAAGTAATATAGATTCAGAAGTATGGGCTGAATCAGATTCAACCTATAAATGGCGTATTGCTTTGTACGATGGATTGGAAGTTCTGGAAGCTCTTCATCCCTTTAATTTGGGGGGTAATTTCATAGGCTACTATCGTATTGGATTAAGCTTAGAACCGTTGGAAGCAATTAATGAACGTCTTCAACGTAGAATAATAATTTCTGGAATTATTCTGTTTGTTGTTGGATTTATAATGATTTCCCTCGTCTTTGTTAGGCGAAACTTAGATTTAGTAAAAAAACAATATCTAAAAATTGAGTCATATTCTAAAAAGTTAATTGAGTCAGTTAGTGATGCAATAATTGTAATTAATAATAATAATAGTATAACTG
>JAQICK010000084.1 GCA_027858595.1 Melioribacteraceae bacterium | reverse complement strand
GGTTGAGGATTCTGAATTAGAAAAATTAGCAGAAGAAGAAGCAAGCAAAACTGGAATATCTGTAAAAAAACTTGTTAAATATTACAAGGATACTAATAGAAAAGAATCGCTTTTGGAAGATAAGGTTATTAAATTCTTAACTGAAAATACAAAAGTTAAAGAAATAGACGCTGATAAGGCAAAAAAGGATTCTGAAAAGAAACCTGCTAAAAAGACCGCAAAAAATACAACAGAAAAAGCTCCAAAAATAACGACTAAAAACGACAAGAAAGAGGATTAATTATGGCACCAGAAATTTATAATCAATTAGTTCCATATGTAATTGAACAGACTGGTAAAGGCGAACGTGGGATGGATATCTATTCGCGCTTACTTAGAGAAAGAATTATTTTTCTTGGTTCTGGTGTAGATGATCATGTGGCAAGTTTAATTATTGCACAACTTCTATTTCTTGAGGCTGAAGACTCTGAAAAAGATATTTACTTGTATGTTAATTCGCCAGGTGGTTCAGTCTCTGCCGGATTAGCAATTTATGATACTATGCAATATATAAAACCAGATGTTTCAACAATCTGTGTTGGACTTGCAGCAAGTATGGGTGCAGTTCTTTTAGCCGGTGGTGCTGAAGGAAAGCGTTCCGCTCTTCCTCATTCTAAAATTATGATTCACCAACCTTGGATTGGTGGGCTGCAAGGACAAACTTCTGATATTGAAATACACGCAAAAGAAATGGTGAAAACTCGCGACACTCTTTATCAAATTCTTGCTAAACATACTGGCAAAGAGATGAAGCAAATTCATGATGACTGCGATAGAGATTATTATCTGTCATCAACCGAAGCCAAAAAGTACAAGCTAATCGACAATGTTTTGGAAAAACGAAAAGTTTCTACTGATAAAAAAGAAAAATAGATTTACAAAGGGAGCCAATTTGGTTCCCTTTTTTTTGAATTTTTGCATCTTGCTTTTCTACTTTAACAAAATAATTTTAATGGTTTTTGAAAAATCACTAGAAGATAATCTATAAAAATAAGTTCCACTTGATAATTTTTTTGCATTAAAAACCACTTCGTAATTTCCAGGTTGTTGTTCTTTATTTACAAGAGTTGCTACTTCTCGCCCAAGAATATCATAAATTTTAAGTGTAACCAATTGCGACTTGCCATTTACAATTAGCGGAATAGAGTACTTAATTGTTGTACTTGGGTTAAACGGATTTGGATAATTTTGATTCAACACAAATTCTTTGGGTGGTCTATATTCTAAAATTATTTCTTTACTCCAATTCTCTCCTTTTGCATTGCTTAAAACAAAATGTAAAGTATCAGTTTCATTTATTGGGGCATCACTTAAAACATCAAATTCTATTTCTACCTCTTTTTCACTACTCTTAGCAATGTTGGAAATTGTAATTGAGTTGTTTTTTATATCTATGAACTCGGATAAACTAGTTTCCACAATCTCCAAAGCACTTGTGCTTAGCGAAGCCGAGGCATTTTCTATTGTTAATATTATTTTATTCCTTTTTATGCCAGGCTCTACTTGGTAAGTTGTTTGTGAGTAAGCTGAGGTTAAGACTAAGGCTAAAACTATTATTATATTTTTCACTGTGTTAAAGTGGAATTTATTATTGTTTAACATTTTATTCTCCATTCTCATATAATCTACCTATTATGTAATCAGAAAAGTAATATAGAAATTTATACCCGTCATTAGTAATGTGCTTTTCGTGCTGTGCTGCTACTTCATTTTGGAATGCTTCTATTTTATTTTTTGTTGAATTTAATTTTCCTTTTACTAAATCTTTTTTTGCATTTTCAATTTTCTTACTTAAACTATTGTAAATACCTGCGTTATCAATCCATTCAAAATTATAGCATTGATTTGTGTAAGATATTAATGTGTCGAGCATTGTTTCTGTGTTGGTTGTGCTATCAAATGGATCTGGATGATAACTTTCAATTTTATATTCTAACAGAGTTTTAATTGTTAAATCATTTTCGTTGGGAATATAGTTTTTAACAAAATTATAATTTCTTGTTCCACCAACTCCAAACAATAATACCTTTGCAATACGGAGCCTTACTGAACTTGTTGTATCGGCATATAGCTGTTCACGTAAGATACCTTGCAAGTCTATTTCATTATGATATTTTTCAAAATAATTATTAAGAATAATTATTCTTGTTGCAGATTCTGGTGACTCTTTAAATACTTTAATGAAAAATGGTATCATTTCTGCCCCATAAACATCTTCCAACATCATAAGTGTAACTAACACATCTGAACTATTAAGCACACTATATTCCAACTCATTTCTTGCTCTTTCTTCTTGTGGAGGATAGTTTTTTATTATTAAGTATAATATATGGTTTGTAGAATATTCTTCTTGACCTCTACTTATATCTAAAAGGTCAAAAACATATTCGGTTGTTGAAAAATCCCCCATTTGACAAAGAACCTCAGTAATATTGACTTTACTATGCAATGCTATTGGGCTAAAAGCTTGACCACCTCTTGGATTTGCGTCTAATGTATCTAATAACATATAAGCAAAACTACTAGTATTTTCTGAATTTAATCTGTATAGCACTTTTAATGCTAAATTTTGATTATGTCTATCAAAATTCCAAAAATTATTTTCAATTATTGGTATTGCTTCAAACACTTTATTCTCATCAACAGAATACAATGACGGATTATGCCACTTAGATTCTGCTTTACTTAGTTCAGTTAAATCAAACTGTTTCTCGTTCTCTGAATAATCATCTTGTGCATTATTTATTAAAGGAACAATTAGTAGTAACACTAAAACATATATTTTTTTTGTTTTCATTTTTAGCCTCTTCATCTATAGTGAATTTTTATACTTGTCAAATTCTGACCAATCCTGTTCATATTTGCAGTCAAGAGTTACACCTCTTTCATGTGCAATCTTAATTATTTCTTCTTGATACTCAGTAATTATTTCCTTCAGCGATTCAGAGGGAACTTTAAATTCATAAAAAACAATGATTTATGCAAGAGTTAGAAAATATTTTTCGGGTTAACTCAGAAAAGGCAAAAAAAGAGGAAATAGAGTTTTATATTAA